>NZ_JAKJSZ010000009.1:0-256412 GCF_050337535.1 Vibrio kagoshimensis | reverse complement strand
CCGATAAAGAGATCGAGTTGACGGACGCGCACATCGATGCAGGCAATGTGACGACGACGTTCCCAAGCCCAGGCGAAGGCAACGAAATCGAGGTGACGGCGACGTTAACCGACCAGTACGGCAACACGTCAGCGCCAGGCAAAGACAGCGCAACGGTAGATACGTTAGTCTTAGCCGAAATAGACATTCTAAATATAGCTGGCGACCACAAAATCAATGGTGCTGAATCTAGTGAAAATATCAGTGTTGTTGGTTTTGTAAATAAAGACGCGCAACCAGGTGACAAGATCGATTTTTATTTGCAGGGAGAGTTAATTGGTTCTGGTGTTGTTTCAAGTGAACCATACTTGAATTCAAATGGAGAACAGGTTGGTTATAAATATGAATTTACGACGCTTGGGTCGAACTTAATCCCTGACGGAGAATCTGAGGGCGGAGCGATACTAACGGCTAAAGTCACTGTAACGGATGATGCAGGGAATACTGTTGTAGCTAGTACGACGGAAGCTTATTTCTTTGACCTTGATGCACCAGATGCACCATCCATTACAAATATCTCAGATGATTCTGCAGCTAGTAATTATTCTGAAGTTACATTGGACGGTACGGGTGAGCCTGGCTCAACCATTTTATTATTCGATGAAGACAATAATCAGGTGAACGTTGCTCCGATTACAGTAGATAACGATGGTAATTGGACTACTGATATATCAAACCTGGTATCTACATCTGTTAATGACAATGAGTTCTTTACTGCTAAGCAGGTCGATAATTATGGCAATACAAGCGAAGCGTCGAATACTGTTCATTATTACCATGGCGACGCTAGTATAGCTGTACAAGAGGCGACCGATGATTTCGTATTGCTTGGTGAAGGTGATGACCAATTCAATGCCACTGAAAATGACATTGACAATAGGTTAGTAGTAGATGGCGGAGCCGGTACAGATACAGCTGTGTTTGATTTCTCTTTGGACTCTGCTTCAGTGATACTTAATGCAGATGGTTCAGTGTCAATCACCGAAAACAATGGTGATGTGAATACTTTAATTGAGTTTGAAAACTTTAACTTTACTGATGGTGGTAAAACTGTTGAAGAGCTATTTGCTCCTTCGGTCGTTATCGTAAAAGATGAAGACGATATTATTAACAGTGATAGATCTGTAGTTTCATACAATGTGTCATTGCCTGCTGGTGCCGTAGTCGGAGCCACGCTGTCCATTGTAGTTGAAGGGCAACTTACTGAAACTAAAGTTCTCAATCAATCTGATATAGATTCTGGGTCTTTATCATTTGATGTCGATATGGGTACGATTGTAGACGGTGAACTGAATATTGTTGCTGAGTTAACATATCAAGATCAACCTGCAGGTACTCAGTTTATTGGGAGTGATGCGTTATCTACCAATATCGATCCTAGTGCTTCTAGCTTTAGTGTTGACTTAGGTACAGAGCAGTCAGCACAGTTCATGTTCGATTCTCACGTAAGCGATGCTGAAGATGATTTAAGCAGTACTGATAATAAAGATGTTCAACTTTCGATTATTGATCTTCCTGAGCTTGGTTCTTTATATGTGGTTGATGGTGATACTCGTACATTGGTTGATGAAAATACAGTTCTAACTGAAGACACCCAAATCGAATATGTACTTGATGAGACCATAAACTCAGACCTGTCTTTTGATGCGTCTGAAGATTTTAATAACATTAGTGGTTCAGAGACGACCTATACATTGGGCAGCGGTGTAATCATTTCTGGTGGTCGTTTCGATGGAGATAGACCGGATTCATCTAGCACATTAACACCTGAAACTTTGCATTATGATAATGTTGTTAATGAGTCAGGGTTAGGAGTAGGTGATAAAGAGCTTGACGTTTCAACTAAGGATTATATCTCTATTGACTTTACTAAGGTTGGTGATCCTAACGCCACTGAGGTAACAGTAACTGAGGTTAATATCGATTTTGGCAGTGTCTGGGCTCACTATGCCGACAACAATAATGCTGATGCTGAGATACAAGTTATCTTATTTAAAGATGGTGTTCAGGTAGGCAACGACCCTTATATCTTTGATGATGATACTAATTCTGCCGTTTATGATGGAAGCGGTGAATTCACTGCAAATATCCAGCTTGATGGTGGGTTTGATGAGATTCGTGTATATACAGTTAATGGGGACCAATCAAATGGTTCGAACTCTAATATCACATTGCAAGGTGTTGAAGTTGTAGATGCGATTGTTTCTGAAAAAATCACCTATGAAGCTACAGATAGTGACAAAGGAACCGATACTGGTGTTATAACCATTTCAACTTCAAGCACACAGGATTCAACAAATAATGCACCAGTTTTTAATGACTCTCAGTTTGATGCTTCTAACGAAGATCAAGTGGTTAGTTTGTCTCTGGATAAGCTTAATATTACCGATGCTGATGGAGACCAGACATTTATTACAGATGTAAAGGTTGACCCATCTTATGGTTCGGTTCAGCTTGTAATAGATTCAGAAGGGGAAGTGACCTCAGCAGAGTTTACACCGGCTTCGGATAAACATTTTGATAGCGTACCGTTTACAGTTACTGTTTCAGATGGAGTCAAATCTACTGAAGGTACTGCAACACTTGCGGTAAATGCTGTAGCCGATAAACCTAATGTCACAGTAGTATTTGGGGATGCTTCAAATGTTGTAATTAGTGATGCACTGCATACTAAGCTCGTTAATGCTAACGCTAACACCAGTTTTACTGAGAGTGATTATGCTGAACTTGGTCATACTGTAATGAATCAATATGATCAAAAAACGGGAACTGTAGGAAATGATTTAATTGTTGGTTCTGATGTAAGCTCTGGTGATAGTTTGATTGGAGATGCTAATACAAACCCAGGAGGCACCGGTTCTGATATTTTCGTTGGACGTGATGGGGATGATCATATATCTGGCGGTACAGGTTCTTTGGATGCTGAAAGCGCTATTGATACAGCTGTTTATGAAGGTAACTTTTCTGAATACAATCTAACTTTTGTCGGTGATACGACGACGCTGCATGATTGGACAATCATTGATAATTTGAATCGCGACACACCGGAGTCGGGCAGTACTGGTGATAAACTGTATCAAATTGAACGTTTAATTTTTGCTGATGCCATTGTTGAACTGAATGAAGATGGAACATTCAATGTGCTTCAAGATGCTGGATTTACAGTTACAGCTTCTGTTGCTGATACGGACGGAAGTGAGTACCTAGATGAAGTTAGAATTTCCGGGTTACCAGATTCTGCAGAAATTGTTGATAAAGATACAGGTAATGTTATCGGGGGCTTCGTAACAGTAGGTAATGAATCTGTTTGGGTCATCGACATTGTAGGAGACACTACGCAACATATTAACTATGACAATCTTGCTGTAAGAGATAGTTCTGGTGAACAGTTAGATATTGATGTTGAAGTTGTTGCCGTTGATGTGAATGGTTCAACAGCAAGTACTAGTGTTAATGTTGCTGAAACTAACGATGTCATGGCAGATCAAGGTGGTAGTGTTCCAACAACGGTTATCTCACTGATTATTGACTCATCTGGTAGTATGGCAAGTACTCCTAGTGGCCTGAGTGACATGAGAATTGAATACGTGCTTCAAGCGTCAATTAATCTCTTGCAAAACGTCGATTCACAAGAAGGCAGTGAAAAAGTTTGGGTACAACTAATAGACTTTGATTCTGAAGCGACGAATACTGGTTGGAAAACCGTTACGGAAGCAATAGCTCTTTTGGAGACAGCACAAGAAAAAGTAGATGAGGACAATTATAACGGCATTTTTGATGCAGAAGGCTGGACTTATTATGAAGATGGAGTAGGAGCTGCAATAGATGGTTATAAGGTTTCTCCTGTGTCTGATTTGCCGTCTGGTCAAACTAATGACGTTGTGTACTTCTTGAGTGATGGTCAAAATAATGGTAGCTGGGATAGTGATACCAATAGCGATTGGGACAGCTTCATTGTTGATAAAGAGGTAACAGCTGTAGGTGTAGGTAGCTCGGGAAATGTTCCAGTAAGTGGCCTTACAGAAGTTGCAGGCGCTAATGGAAAAGTTGTCTACATACCAGACTCAACAATTACTACAGAATTACCTAAGCTGCGCCCTACAATCGGCATTGCAGGTTCTTTGTTACTCTCTTTATCTGGTTTAGATGCAGCAGCAGTAGTAATCGATGAGACTAAAGCTTCTGTAATTCAGAAAGTCGATACTGATGGTAATACCATCAACCTGCCAACAGGTTTAACATTTGCTAAAGATGCTGTTGGAAATGAACTGGTTGTTGATATTGTCTACGGTGAATTCCGAATTGCACAAGATGGTTCGTATTATTTCCAACCATCAAGTGGCGTCACAGAAATTGAAACTGGTAAAGCGGTTGCGTTTGAAATCCTTGTAACTGTAGAAGACAGCCAAGGCGTTCAGTCACAACAACTCATTACTTTAAACATCAGTCCTAATGGAGAAGTCAACGCTGTTCCTACTTCATCATTTAATGCTTCTACAGGGGATGATCAGTTCCAAGGTACTGAACAAGATGACATTATCTTAGGTCATGCCGGTAATGATGTACTTCTAGGAGCCGCTGGTGACGATATTTTACTCGGTGGCGACGGTAGCGATATCTTAATCGGCGGTTTAGGTGATGACATTCTTACAGGTGGCGACGGTGATGATATCTTCAAGTGGGTTGATGAACCTTTGAACAACCATCAAGATGTGATTACTGATTTTGAAGTAGGTAGTGATCGAATTGATTTATCTGAATTATTACATGACGATAATACTATGGATGAAGTTCTAGGGCGCTTAACTGCAAGAATCAGTGATGATAGTCAGGACTTAGAAATTACAGTTACTAATGATCAAGGTTCACAGACTATTGTTCTACAAGGTCAAGCGAGTAACCTGAGCGGGTTAGATACTGATAATTCAGGTACCTTTACAAGTGATGAACTTACTAATCTTGTGAACTCATTGATGACAAACTTACCAACATCATAAATAGATGATAAATAAAAAGGGCCGAAAGGCCCTTTTTTGTGTCTATTAAAAATGAGTCTGCGCTATAAAAAGCGAAGTGGCTTACTGCCTTTCATTTGCTACAGTACTTTACAGGCGAAACCTTTTAAGTAGAAACCTTCAGGGTAGGCTGTATCTGTTAAGTGGTCTGCAGCTTGTTCAAAGCGTTCAACAAATTTCACGCTGCGCTCGGCATCTAATGCCGCATCTGCAATGATTTTTTGGAACAAATCTGCTCCCATTAAACCTGAACAAGAATATGTAAGTAGGGTGCCACCTGGTTTAAGGATTTGCATGGCAAGCATATTAATATCTTTATAGCCATTCGCGCCTGATGTCAGGTTGTTCTTACTTGAAACAAATTTTGGTGGATCCATGATAACTACGTCGAACTTAGTACCTTGGTCTCGGTACTCACGCAGTAACTTAAAAACGTCAGCGTTCAAAAATACGGCACGTTTTTTTGAAATGTCGAACTCATTCAACTCGGCATTAAACTTAGCTGTGTCTAAAGCTGGTTGTGATACATCAGCGTTAATTACTCGTTTCGCTTCGCCCTTTAAAGCGTATAGACCAAAGCCGCCAGTGTAAGAAAAACAGTTTAGAACATCTTTGTCTTTTACATATTTCATTGCTTCTTTTCGGCTATCTCGTTGATCGAGGTAGAAGCCAGTTTTATGTCCGTCAACGATATCGACGCTGATTTTCACACCATTTTCTTCGATAACTACCGATTTAGGTGGCTCATCACCATGCAATACCCCAACAGTTTGTTCTAGACCTTCTTTTTTACGAACCGCCACATCAGAGCGTTCATAAATATTGCAATCAGGGAAGCAATGAACAAGAGCTTCAACTAATACTTGTTTGTTAAACTCAGCACCAGCGCTTAATAATTGGCATACTAGGTAATTTTGATACTTATCAATAGTGATACCTGGTAAACCATCTGACTCAGCAGCTATTAGGCGATAACCAGTTAGCCCGTCACGTTCAATAATGTCTTCACGAATGAGTTGCGCATTTTGGATTCGTTTAATGAAGAATGATTTATCAATTTCTTCTTTTTCAAAACTCCAAATACGAGCTCTGATCTGTGACGATGGAGAGTACGCTGCTTTAGCTAGCCATTTACCATTTTGTGCGAAAACATCAACAGTCTCTCCTGATTGAGGTTCTCCTTCTACTTTGTCGATACCACGTGAAAAAACCCATGGGTGTTTACGACGAAGTGATTTGTCACGGCCTTTAGCTAGATAAATTGCAGGAATCATAGTCTGATCTTTTAGTTGAATTTGGAGGGGCTGTATTGTCGGGTAAGAAGGTAGGAAAAGCAAATAAGAAAGGGCTGTATGAACAGCCCTTATAGAGTAAAACGAGACTAAGGAAGAAGGCTAGGCCTTTAATCCCGTTAATAAGCCTTCCATTGAGTCACTTTGTGAGCGAAGACGATCAACGTTGGAATTTGTTGTGCTGATCATTTCGCATACGTTATTAGATTGATTACGAATCTCTTCAACACTATGTGCAATGTTATCTGCAACAACGCCTTGTTCTTCAGCTGCTGTAGCAATTTGTGTACTACTATCAGAAATCGATTGGTTTTTCTCAGCTAACGAACCAATTTCAACATTTACCTCAGACATTAATGTTTGACCTTCATTTGCATTTGAAACGGTCACTTCCATTAACTTAGTAAGAGATTGGCTGTTACGTTGTAGCGCCTCAATCATGGTTTGAATTTCAACCGTTGCTTGTTGAGTTCTTCCTGCTAATGCACGGACTTCATCAGCAACTACAGCAAACCCACGACCTTGCTCACCAGCTCGCGCAGCTTCAATTGCAGCATTCAATGCCAATAAGTTAGTTTGCTCAGAAATAGCGTTGATAGTGGTAACCACTTCATCGATTTGAGCCGCATTCGCATCAAGCTCTTCCACCGCTTGAGAGGCTGATTGAATTTCAGTCGATAGGTTTGAAATGGAATTTAAAGTATTTGAAACCTTATGCTGACCACTTTGTGCGACGCTTTGAGCATCCATGGTTTGATTGCTTGATTCGTGTGCTAAATTCGCTACTTCGCGGATTGTTGAAGCCATTTCTTCCGTAGCACTTGCAAGTCCATTTAAATGTTCTTGTTGAGTATTAGATATAGCAGAGCTCTGTTGTGTGGATAGGTTCAAGTCAGAACTGATCTGCTGCATAAGAGCGACAGATTCTTGTATTGATAGCACCATTTTTTGTTCGCGATCAGCAACTTTATCGATAGTAATTGCGATTTCACTAAATTCATCACGAACCGAAAAGTAATTCATCCTACTTGTTAAATCACCATTGGCTAGCGTATTTAAAGCCTTGTTCATTGAGAACATAGCTCCACCGATGAATGTCATTATGTAATAAACACCTAGTGCAATAAGAGAGAGTGTTACGGCAATAAGAGTAATTTGCGTCGTCGATAATGATGTCCATAAGTTTTGCTCATAATTGGCAACTAAACTAAATGCACCATTCATTACTGATACTGAACCTACACCATACCCAAATGTAATACTGTCTGAGTTACTGATTAAAGCGCCTACCTGGTCTTTTGATAATTGCCCAGCTTCAATAAGCCCTTTCATCAATAAAAGTTCATCCTGATATAAGTGTGCAAGTAATGAGTCAGCTGCGTTATCAAGAACTAAAGTTAATATGATGAGAGCAATTAAGGGAAGGATGAAGAGCAGGTAAAACTTTTCTTGGATCTTTAAGTGAATAAGGTACTTATCGATCCAGCGGAATGGTATTTCTTTCATAGTTATTATTCTCATTTTTGTTCCACTTGTGAGAAGTGGATGAATAGATATTGAGAATTATATCACCCTTGTAAATTACGGAGCAATATTATGAATTCTATCCGTTCAAAAATTGTCGTTTCTGGCAGAGTTCAAGGCGTAGGTTTTCGATATCACACTCGTAGAATTGCTTTAAAGCTTGGGATTCGAGGTTATGCCAAGAACCTCATTAACGGGAGTGTTGAAATTTTAGCTATTGGGAGCCAAGATAATATATCTGAATTACGTAACTGGGTGAGTATTGGGCCTGAAAGGGCGGCTGTTGAAGCGGTTGATTTACTGGAAGAAAAGGAGTTAATTGAAGGTGGTGTGGTAAGAGGCTTTGAGTCATTTACGATACTGTAGCAACAGTATCGTACAGGTACTATTTAAATGAAGTACTTAATCTTACAAGCATTTTGCAGGCTTAGGTAGCCCCGCTAATTTAGTCGCTTGTTTGGCAGGACCCGTTTTAAACAACTTAAATAAATATTTGCTGTTCCCTTTTTCTGGACCATGAGCTTTTGCCATCGCTTTAACAAGCATACGAACCGCTGGTGAGGTATTGAATTCCTCGTAAAAACTTCGGACAAAATGGACCACTTCCAAATGAGCTTCAGTAAGTTCAATACCTTCATCTTTGGCAAGTATCTCAATCATGCCCGCTTCCCACTGTGTCGAGTCTAACAGGTACCCCTGAGCATCAGTTTCTATTTGTTTGCCGTTATATTCAAACATGTTTAATCCAGAATCAATTTAGCTATTTTAAAGTAGGGTACATGGCCAAGATCACTTTTCTCAAGAAATATTGTATTTCTAGATACAAAAAAGCCCAAGAGGGAGGCTCTTGGGCTAGAGTTACTTAGTAATGAATATGACTAGTCGTCGCTATTCATGATGCCTAGAATGCTTAGTAGGCTGATGAAGATGTTGTAGATTGAAACGTACAGGCTAATCGTTGCTGAGATGTAGTTAGTCTCACCGCCACGAATGATGCTTTGCGTAGTTAGCAAAATTACACCAGTAGAGAACAGGATAAACATACCGCTCATCGCTAGTGAAAGTAGTGGCATCTGTAGGAAGATGTTAGCAACCATACCAACTAGTAGAACAACGAAACCAGCCATTAACATACCGTTTAGGAATGAAAGATCGCGTTTAGTCGTTAGTGCATAAGCAGACGCCGCCATGAAGGCTAGTGCAGTACCGCCAAGAGCGGTTAGGATGACATCACCCATACCAGCGCCAACATACATATTCAGGATCGGACCGATTGTGTAGCCAAGGAAGCCTGTAAATAGGAACGTAAATACAAGACCCATGCTGTTGTCGCGGTTCTTTTCTGTTAGGAAAAGTAAGCCGTAGAAACCCACAAGCATGATAATTAGACCTGGACGAGGAAGGTTCATCGCCATAGATACACCTGCCACAAGAGCAGACCAAAGTAACGTCATAGAAAGTAGAGCATAAGTATTACGCAGTACTTTATTGGTTTGCAAAGCGCTCTCTTGAGATGCTGTGCGTGAAAACATAGGGCTGTTCATAATCTTCCTCGTAAGGTGACTTCAATAGTTATTAGTACATTTATGGGGCTGAAAGTTCGAAAAATCAAGTCTTTCATTCCTTTTGTATATTTAAAATAATAATCAAAATAGTAGGTTAAGTGTTTCTCAATATGTAACAAAGTGTTGCTAGGGTTGGAGTGCCACAAATGAAACGGTTAACAATGAATTTTTTTACAATTGATACATTAACAACAAAGAGGCGACCGAAGTCGCCTCTGTATTATCATGATTATATCACATTAGTGATGCAGGATTTGGCTCAAGAAGTTTTGAGTTCGATCTGATTGTGGGTTTTCAAAGAAGTCTACAGGGTTATTTTCTTCAATGATTTCACCGGCATCCATGAATATAACCCGATCAGCTACCTCTTTAGCGAATCCCATTTCATGAGTAACACAAAGCATAGTCATCCCTTCTTCTGCTAACTCCACCATAACATCAAGTACTTCACGAACCATCTCTGGGTCGAGTGCTGACGTTGGTTCATCAAACAACATTACCTGCGGGTTCATACATAGAGATCGTGCAATTGCTACACGTTGTTGCTGACCACCGGACAGCTGCCCCGGGAATTTATCTGCTTGCTCAGGGATTTTTACACGCTCAAGGTATTTCATTGCGATGGCTTCGGCTTCACCCTTTGGCATCTTCTTAACCCAAATTGGAGCGAGCGTACAGTTCTCTAAAACCGTTAGGTGAGGGAACAAGTTGAAATGTTGGAAACACATTCCTACATCACGGCGAACTGCCTCAATGTTTTTTAGATCTTCTGTTAGCTCATTGCCTGAAACAAAAATGTGACCTTTTTGGTGTTCCTCTAGGCGGTTGATGCAACGAATCATCGTCGACTTACCAGAGCCAGAAGGACCACAGATTACAATCTTCTCACCTTTCTTTACTTCTAAGTTGATATTTTTAAGTACGTGAAACTCTCCGTACCATTTGTTCATGTCTTTTAACTCGATCATAAGACCTTGTGAGTTGTTGTCTGATTGCTGCGTCATAATACGTCCTTGATCTTGTTAACTATCGTTTGTGACCGGTGTGAAGTCTATTTTCTAGCCATATCGAATATCTCGACATGCCGAAACAGAACACCCAGAACACTAACGCGACAAATACATAACTTTCTGTTGAATACCCAAGCCACTCTGGGTCGGTATTCGCTGCTTGACCAATACCCAGTACGTCAAACATACCGATAATTAAAACTAGACTTGTATCTTTGAACAGCCCGATGAAAGTATTCACAATTGATGGGATTGTGATTTTCAGAGCTTGTGGAAGGATGATTAGTCCTGTCTTTTTCCAGTAACTTAAGCCTAAAGCATCTGCAGCTTCATATTGACCTTTTGGAATGGCTTGAAGACCACCTCGAATTACTTCCGCCATATACGCAGCACTAAATAGCACCACACCAATCAAAGCTCGGATTAGCTTATCTGTTTCTGTGCCTTCAGATAAAAATAGAGGCAACATAACCGAAGCCATGAATAGAACAGTAATAAGAGGTACACCACGCCATATTTCGATATACACGGTACACATACTGCGAATTATCGGCATTTCAGATCGTCTACCTAGTGCTAAAGCAACACCAATAGGTAATGAAACAACAATCCCGACAAGCGCGATAATTAGCGTGACGAGTAAACCGCCCCATTTGTGAGTATCGACAACTTCAAGTCCAAAGACTCCGCCATAAAGTAAAGCTGCAATAATGAATGGGTAAATGTTTACAAAAAATAACCAGATCCAAATACGTTTAGGGGTTTTTTCGTAAGCAAGCAAAACCACGAATATCGCAAGAGTGATATAAAATAGACGAGGGCGCCAAAGTTCAGCTTCTGGGTAAAACCCATACATAAACTGATCCCAACGAACACTAATGAAAACCCAACAAGCGCCTTCACTTGTACAAGCATCACGAGTTGTGCCTATCCAATCTGCGCTAATAATTGCCCAATCAGCAACCGACCACAAAAGTGACAGTGCAAAGTAAGCAAGAACGACAGTAACAACACTGTTTACTGGACCATTAAAAAGATTCTTTCTTAACCAACCGACTGGACCGACAGTATTTCCTGGTGGCGGAAGGTCTGGTTGAAATTGATGTATGCTCATCTTATCTCTCCACCAACGCAACTTTGCGGTTGTATATATTCATAAGGGCAGACGTTAATAGGCTTAATGTTAGATAAACACCCATAGTCATTGCGATCACTTCTATTGCTTGACCAGTTTGGTTTAGTGTTGTGCCTGCAAAAACAGAGACAAGATCTGGGTAACCAATAGCCATAGCAAGCGATGAGTTTTTAGTTAGGTTTAAATATTGACTGGTCAAAGGAGGAATAATGATTCTTAACGCTTGCGGGATAATAACAAGTTTAAGCGTACGAGATCTTGGGATGCCAAGAGACATAGCGGCTTCTGTTTGACCATGACTTACTGCGTTAATACCCGAGCGAACAATTTCAGCAATGAAAGAGGCTGTGTATATGCTCAATGCAAGCATCAGTGCTGCAAGCTCTGGGATAATGCTTATCCCGCCTTTAAAGTTGAACCCTTTAAGTTCTGGGTAATCAGCTGAAATTGGCATACCCATGATAAAGTACATAACCAAAGGTAAACCGATAATGAGAGCAGCCGCAATGCGACCCATAGGGGTTTGCTGTCCTGTAAGTTTTTGTTTGTTATTTGCCCATATATTGATGAAAATCGTAGCAATAATGCCTGCAATAAACGCCGTAATAACAATGTTACTCCCTGATTCCAGTACTGGACCTGGGAAGTACAATCCACGGACATTCAAAAAGATAGCTTCGCCCAAACTCATACTATTTCGTGCAGATGGTAGTGCTTGTAATACAGCAAAATACCAAAAAAATATTTGTAGTAGTAGAGGTATATTTCGGAAGATTTCTATATAGACTGCTGCAAAACGACTGACGAGCCAGTTGGATGAAAGTCTCGCGATACCCATACTAAAGCCGATCACTGTTGCCAGGATGATACCTAGAACTGAAACCAGTGCTGTATTAAGTAAGCCGACTAAGAAGGTTCTTCCGTAAGAGAAAGTTTCATCGTACTCAACAAGGGTTAAGCCGATACCAAAACCAGCTTCTTGGGATAAAAAATCAAAACCAGTGGCAATACCACGGGCATCTAAGTTTGTTAAAGCGTTATTTACAATTGTATAAATGAACGCTACGAGAGCGCCTACCGCAATTATTTGAAATACAACAGAGCGGAAAGTAGGGTTGTAAAGAAGGTTGGCGCTTTTAGGTTTAGGCTTTGCCTGGGATGGGGTGAGAGTTTCGTTAGGTTTCATACTGCTATAACCTCAAATCCATTTAATAAAGAGGGCGGAAATTCCCGCCCTAATTGATGCTTTCTATTTTATTAACGGATAGGTGGAGCGTACATAAAGCCGCCCGCATTCCAAAGTGCATTCACACCACGAGAAATCGCTAGTGGTGAACCTGTACCAACAGTACGCTCAAAACTTTCGCCGTAGTTACCTACTTGTTTGATTACTTGGTAACCCCAATCATCACTGATACCTAGAGCTTTACCTTTAGGACCATCTACGCCAAGAATACGCTTGATGTTTGGATCTTTAGATTTAAGCATTTGGTCTACGTTCTTAGAGCTAATGCCATATTCTTCAGCATTAATCATTGCTGAAAGTGTCCATTTAGCAACATTGAACCATTTGTCGTCATCTTGACGAACAACTGGGCCAAGTGGTTCTTTAGAAATGATTTCTGGTAGAACTTGTGCAGAAGATGGATCTTTTAGGTTCAGTCTAAGGGCATATAGACCAGATTGGTCTGTTGTTAGGACATCACAACGTCCAGCATCAAAACCTTTAGATGTTTGTGCTGCTGTATCAAATACTACTGGCTTGTATGACATACCATTATTACGGAAGTAATCGGCTAGGTTTAGCTCTGTAGTAGTACCTGATTGTACACAAACAGATGCGCCATCAAGTTGTTTAGCACTTGTTAGACCTAGATCTTTCTTAACCATGAAGCCTTGACCATCGTAGTAGTTTACACCTACGAAATTTAGACCAAGTGCTGTGTCACGGTGCAGAGTCCAAGTTGTGTTACGAGAAAGAACATCAATTTCACCAGATTGAAGCGCAGTGAATCGTTCTTTTGCTGTTAATGGTACATACTTAACTTTTGATTTATCACCAAGTACTGCAGCAGCAAGAGCTTGACAATATTCAACATCGATTCCTTCCCACTCACCTTTTGAGTTAGGGTTAGAAAACCCTGGAAGCCCCGTACTTACACCACAAGTTAATACGCCTTGTGAAGTTACTTTGTCCAGAGTGCTTTCTGCCGCGGACGCCGATGTTGCCATCATTGCTGTTGAAGCAGCTACTACTGAAGCAAGAAGTGTGAGTTTATTTGTCATTTGTATCCTTCCTGTATATTCCATGTAAAATCAAATATGCCTGAGCAAGTGTGCGAATAAAATTCTGTGTACGTGTTACTGTCGCGTTTACTTTTTGTCGTTGTTTTTAAATCACCGTTTGCATTTTGCAAATCCATAAGTTCGGTTTTTAAACAACTGTTTATAAGATTAGGAAAGGATTCGTAGTTTCACAAATGTATAATTTAAAAAGAATTTTGAGTGAAATCACAAATCCGAACACATTTAGAATGACCAAATGTTACGTGAATGTAAATAGTGCAACATCTCACACACTTGGTGCAACGAGATTTAGGGTTTGATATTCTCGAACGACTAGATATATATTCCAAATTAATGTCTATTTGCTGAAATAATGAACTCAACAAATAGTGAAATTTGGTGATTAATTATTTTTAAACAGATCAGTTAACTGTGAATATGCTCCAAATTTGGTAGCATGATTGAATAGTTATATAAATGAACTCAAGGAAGAATATGCGTTATTTCCCAATGTTTTTAGATGTAGAAAATAAGCCAATCTTAGTAGTAGGCGGTGGAGAAGTTGCTTGCCGTAAAGTAGATAGTTTATTGCGTGCTGGAGGGGAAGTTACGCTAGTTTCACCTAAGGTAGAGCCTTATTTAAAGAATTTAATAGATGAAGGCAAAATTCATTGGATTCAAAATTTTTATTCTTCGAATATTATTTCAAAACAATACCTACAAGTTTGGGCGACAACTGATAATCCTAACCTAAATCATCAAGTACATAATGATGCAAAAAAGCTTGGTATTTTAGTCAATGTGGTTGATGACCTTCCATATTGTGATTTCATCACTCCGTCGATGATAAATCGCGGAAGAATCCAAATTGCTATCTCTAGTGGTGGTGCATCTCCTGTTTTAGTTCGAAACATTAGAGAAAAACTCGAAACCGTATTACCTCAAAACCTCGGTTTAGTAGCGGACTTTGGTGCATCAAAACGCAATTCAATTAAAGAGTCATTTCCTACAGTCGATGAAAGAAGAAAGTTCTGGGAGCGTTTTCTATCTTCGAGTTTTATAGAGCAAGTTTCAAACCGAGAGCAACTAGAAGCCTATTATCAAAAATCGTTGGTTGAAAATTTAGAGAGTGAAGGGCGAGTAACTTGGGTTGAGTTTGAAGATGACGTTGAACTGCTTTCTATGAAGGCGCTGCGCTTAATGCAAGAATCGGAACTTGTGCTGTACCCGAAAGCTTGTCCTTTTGAGTTTGTTGACTTATGCAGGCGTGATGCTGAAAGAGAAAGCTTCGATGGAAGTGGCGAGCTTTCAACAAAGCTTGAAAATGCGAGAGCTGAGAACCTGAGGGTGTGTGTATTTATTCCACCAGCAAGCGTTGAGTTCAACCTACTTGTTGGTCAGGATTTAAAGCTGTCTACTGCGAAAGTGATGTAATCCTTACTAGGATTAAAGTGACTACAAAAAAGCCTCTGTATAAAACAGAGGCTTTTTAATCTGTACTAATTAGCTTGCACTTATTTCCTTTAATACTAGATAAAGGCAAATAGGGCTAATTAGTCACGGAAATTATCAAACTGGAATGGTTGACCAAGTTCACCGTTACGAACTAGGCTCATCACTGCTTGTAGGTCATCGCGCTTTTTACCAGTAACGCGAACTTTCTCGCCTTGAATTGAAGCTTGAACTTTGACTTTGTTATCTTTAATCAGTTTAACTATTTTCTTAGCAACGTCAGTTTCAATACCTTGCTTGAAGATAACAGTTTGGAACCACGTGCGACCCGTTTGGTCGGCTTTTTTGGCTTCCATTGCGTTAGGATCTACATTGCGCTTCGTTAAGTTGCTTCGCAGAATGTCACGCATTTGCTTAAGTTGAAAATCATCTTGAGCACTTAGTTTTACTGACTCATCTTTGTAGTCGAAGCTTGCTTCTACGCCACGAAAATCAAAACGAGTTGATAGTTCACGGTTAGCGTTATCTACAGCATTACGCAGCTCTACTGCTTCTACTTCAGAAATAATATCAAATGATGGCATGTCGACGTTCCTAATTAGTTTCGTTCTTTAATTGCATTAGCAAGCATATCTAGCATGGTGACGGTGTCACTCCAGCTTAGGCAAGGGTCAGTGATTGACTTACCATATTCTAGGTTGGTGATGTCAGTCATCGGCTGGTTGCCTTCTTCAATAAAGCTTTCCGCCATAATACCTGCAACTTGGTTTTTACCAGATTTGATTTGGTTGCAGATATCTTCAGCAACTTCTAACTGCTTACGATGCTGCTTTTGGCAGTTTGCATGGCTGAAATCGACGATTAGACGCTGAGGTAAGTTGAATTGCTCTAGTTGAGTGCAAGCTTCAGCAACTGATTCGCTATCGAAGTTTGTGCCTTTGTCGCCACCACGTAAAATGATATGCCCATGAGGATTACCAGCAGTGCGGTACACCGTCATGCGACCATTTTTATCTGGAGAGTAAAAATAGTGAGAAGCTTGAGCAGCACGAATAGCATCAATAGCAATTTTCACATTGCCATTAGTCGCGTTTTTGAAACCAACAGGGCATGATAGAGCTGAAGCCATTTCTCTGTGAATTTGTGACTCTGTTGTGCGTGCACCGATAGCGCCCCAAGTGATCAAGTCAGCGATGTATTGACCTGTGATCATGTCTAAGAACTCAGTAGCTGTCGCTAAACCAAGCTTGTTAATATCAAGCAATAATTTACGAGCTTTGTTTAGACCTGTTTCTAAGGCATACGATCCGTCTAGGTTCGGATCTGTAATCAAACCTTTCCAGCCAACGACAGTACGAGGCTTTTCAAAGTATGTTCTCATTACTACGAAAAGTTCGTCTTTATATTGTTCTTGAATTTGACTTAGGCGCTGCGCGTAGTCTAGAGCTGCATCTGTATCATGAACTGAACATGGACCAACAATAACAAGTAAACGATTGTCGCGACCAGTTAGGATGTCTTCAATTTGACGACGTGACTGTGCAATACGCTCAGCCACATCATCTGTAATAGGGTGTGCATTGCCTAATTCGGCAGGAGTTGGCATTGGCCCCAGTGCTTGGGTTCTCAACTCATCAGTTTTTAATGGCATGTGATAACTTTATTATTCTATTGCGAAGCGGTTAAGATAACGGAATTGACCCTAGGAATAAACTCCCTTGCGTCAAACTTATCTCTCATATTTCCAATATTACGTGTTTTATCATTGCCAAGCTCTTAAACAGTCTATTTTTGCTTGTATTAACAAGCAGCTATCGGTATTTTCAATTCAATACAAATATAACAATGCTGGAGCAGTCATGACTCAAGGAAACCCAAGAGAGTTACACCCTGAATTAACTTTAGGTGATGTATTGCCTTCTTATAATGAGAGTAATGGTTCGGAACATTTATACGTTTCATTATCTGAATTGCTCATGGAGCGCGTTTTTTATCATCCGAGTATCGAAAATCATCTAAGTGCTTTATCTGACTTAGAAAAAACATCGCTAGGTGCCATTCTTGGTGAGCAAGCCGTTTCAGAACATTTTGTCCAAACTCTAGTTTCAGCTATCTCTGCCGCTGTTCAGCCTTCTCATAAATCAATTCGCGTCGCATTGAGCGGAGCTGACAGTTATGCGTTTAACTCACTTCTCGGCGGCAAGAATGAGATAGAAGAAGTTAACCCGGCACTTGGTGTGAGAGGAGTTGCTCGATACGCGACTGATGCTTATAGTCATGCATTTTCGTTAGAATGTATGGTAATCAAAACGTTAAGAGAGCAAGGCTTCAATATTGAGATTGTTGTGCCCTTCGTTCGCTCGTTAAGTGACGCTGCTAAAATTATCGATTTACTTGCTGAGCAAGGCTTGCCTAGAGGTCTAAACGGGCTCAAAGTTTTATTCTCATGTGATGTCCCATCTGCTGTTCTACTTAGTGAACGTTTACTGCATTACTTTGATGGTGTAGTGGTCAATGTTGATAACTTAACGCAATTTACACTGGGCGTAGATAAACAGAATGAAGCTCAGCAACATGCATTTGATCCACAGAATGAGTCTGTTATTACTTTAATTGATATGATTGTGAAATCGTCTTTACAAGCGAAAAAGCCAGTATTATTGGTTACTCAAGGGCTTGTTGATTATCCGAAACTTCAAGGTTACATTGCTGACTTAGAAGGGGTTGATGCTGTTATTACAGCATAATGTTACTTCTCTTCAAGTGACTAAGTACTAGTTATCAAAAGCGAGTATTTAAATACTAGTACGCGTTACTCCGTAAATTGATGAAAGGCATTGCTTCTTATAGCAATGCCTTTTTTGTTACTTCTCGCCAGCTATATCATCAACGAGTCAGTACATTTCTTTGAACTTTGTTTTAACTGCACTTTTTTGTAACAAAATTTTGACATTTAAATGGAATGAATATTAACTGGTCGGACAACTATAAAATAGGCTGATTAATATGCTCTCTTCACTTCAAAAAGCAAACCTGTATCTGAACATGTTTGGCTTCTTCCAAGTTCCGTTTATTTGGCTTGCTAGACCTAAGCTAATTAAGCTTAATCAACAGCTAGTTGAAGTTAAAATTCCATTAAAGCGAAGAACTAAGAATCATCTAAATAGCATGTATTTTGGTGTTCTTGCTGTTGGGGCAGATGTTGCGGGTGGTTTCTTAGCAATGAGTAAAGCTCAAGATCAAGGCGCGAAAATATCACTGGCTTTTAAAGGGGTGACAGGAGAGTTCTTGAAGCGACCTGAAGCGGATGTTCATTTTACTTGTACCGATGGGGAGTTGATTGATGCGATGCTAGAGGAAACAATGGAAACTGGTGAAAGAATTAATCAAACAGTTACGATCTTAGCAACATGCCCAACATTGAGTAATGACGAAGTGATGGCAAAATTCACCTTAACACTCTCAATTAAGAAAATACCGAAGAAATAATGAGAGAGTCAATGTGTGTTTGTACTGAGAGGTAGGCTCTTTGATGTCAAAAAGCCCATCTATGTAAAATGGGCTCTTGTAAGTGAAATGGGTTCTTGTTATTTAAAGTGTAAATTACCGGTTAAGTATCTTGCTTAATTTCTTCGATATCGACAATCTTTGAACGGTTCATGACAATTTTCCAACGATAATAAGTTGGCTCTGCATCATGGTTATTTTCTTTAATAATCAAGTTTAATAGGTGGCGTTTTTCAACAGACTCTCTGCTAACTTGCCCCTCATTCAGCCTATAGACCTTATTGGAGCCTTTATCCATTAATCGAGTTAAAGCTCGAAGGCTAATGGATACAGATTCGCGTGTTTCTTCGTAGCCACTCATAAACAGTGATGTAGACATGTGGGTTTGAGAGCGATAATGCAAAATTTGCTCTTCCCGTTGAACCACTCGCTTTTTACGGATGGATTGAATCTTATCCGCTAACTTTGAGAAGGCAGTGTAGTCCAGCCATTCCAATTTTTGCCCAACTGATTTGTTAGTTGTTGGGTCGTAGTAGCGGCGCTTCCACTTAGGTTTTCCTTTACGGATCCAACGCCATAGAATATCTCTTAAATCGTCTTTAAATATCTCTCGTAGCGCATAAATAAACGACATAGAAACGATGAAAGATGCAGTGATCTCTCCAAGAAAGTCTCGAGCTAATATGACTGTAGTGGTAACAAAGACCATCACCAACCCAGTTGCTATCCCTTTTACTGCTCGTTTGACATTGTTACCCATAGAGGTTGTCTTTTCTTTTAAGACAATCGGGTGTTCAATCAAACGTCTTAAAAGGCGCATCTTATTACTTAAGCGCGTGACATCTTCACGAACTTGAGTCGAGTTATATCGATTTAATCGGCGGTGAGCGGTTTCTTTTTCACAAAGTGCAACTAAACGCTCTTTTATAGTGGAGTATTCATTGTCTCTTGGCATATGAGCAATAAGAGATAAAAACTTCTGTTCTGTGTACCAAGAAAGGTAGTTATCAATATTGGCATAGTAGCGCTTGAGGTTTTCTTCGTAAGGGATACTTCGTCTTAGTTTCTTGAGAATATCTAAAGCAAGTTCAATGACTTCATCGACTTCATCGGCTGTTACGCTGTCACCAGGTGCTTTGTTTAAACTGTTAACCGCGGTATCAAGAGCAATAACGTATTGGTATGCGAATAAACTTAGACTTACTCGATATTGGGTAATTGATAACCTGCCACGTTTGGCCAAGCGACTGTGAACCAAAGGTAATAGTGTTTTATCACTATAATACGCGCGTTTTTGAGTAATCGAGCTGTAGTAAAATGCACTTTCAGAGAGGACTTCAGGAGTAAGGCCGAGTTCGCCGGGAATAAAAAGATATACATCCATGTCCAACGTTTTTGTTTTCGCCATTGCATGGTTTATTTTGAGTGTAATTGCATCTTGTTTATCTACGGTGATCAACGAGGGCTCCTAGAGTTGAAAAATATTAATGAAACTAGCGAAAGCATAACAGAGATCACGTATAATCTCTGGCAAATTTAAAGTAGAGACAATTTTGATGATTAATGTTGGTCAAGTAAACAACTTAGAAGTAGTAAAACAAGCTGATTTCGGTGTATTCCTTAATGCTGGTGACTACGGAACCGTGTTATTACCGAAAAAATTTACTCCTGAAGGTGTTGAAATTGGTCATAAGTTAGATGTCTTCTTATACATCGACTCAGATAATCAAATTGCAGCGACAACAGAAAAACCTATCGCACAAGTAGGTGAATTTGGATTAATGACTGTTGAAGGTGTTAATAGCATTGGCGCTTTCATGAGTTGGGGCGTAAAAAGTAAAGATTTGTTAGTTCCATTTAGCGAACAACGCGGTCGTTTGAACGAAGGTCAATCTATCCTAGTATACGTGTACATTGATAAGGCATCGAGCCGTATTGTTGGTACAACAAAATTCAATAAATGGCTTGATAACACTCCTGCCGAATACAAGACTAACGAACAAGTGGATTTGATCATTGCGGAGCGTAGTCAATTAGGCTACAAAGCGATTGTGAACGGTGAACACTGGGGTATGATTTTCCCTTCTGAAGTCATTGGAAAGCTATTTATTGGTAAAGCTCTAAAAGGCTACATTAAGAACGTACGCGAAGATGGCAAAATTGATTTATCACTTCAAAAAATTGGCGTAGGTAAAATGGACGACCTAAGCGCAAAAGTAATGGACTTACTTGAAAAGAAAGAGGGCTTTTTACCTCTTAACGATAAATCATCACCTGATGCAATCTTTGCCGCATTTAGAACAAGTAAAGGTACGTTTAAGAAAACAATCGGTGGTTTATATAAAGCAGGTAAAATCACTATCGATTCTGAAGGTATCCGTTTAGCTAAAGAAGCTTAATTTTTAAAATTCAAAGATTTAAGCCCCAATCAATACGCTTATTGATTGGGGCTTTTTTATGTTTATCAGAAGCCTTATGAGTCATAGAGCTCTCTGAATGAAATTTCTGAACTGAATATTTAGAATAAGTTCTTATCTTTTACTAGTTCACGAGGCAGACCATTCTTAATTCGGTTTCCTACCCACTTACCTAATCCAATAATTGCTCCATCAAATTCTACGAGTACTTCACCTTTGCCTGGTATTGATTCAGGGCGAACATCTCTTCCCATAAACCATTCTCTGGCATCTTCAATGCACAGTTTGATGATATTAGACTCGTTGCCTGTAGCCAGCGTGGTTGCTACTTGGTGTTGCCAGCGATAGCCTTTTTTATGAGTCTCGGCAATTTTAATTCCCATACGGGAAAAGCGAAACTCACCAATCATTGGTTCCAATGCAGCAGGGAATAACCAAACATCTTTATCACGTATCCATACCTGAGAGTCTGAAGGTAAGGTGACATCTAGTGCTTCTAACAGGAGGCTAGACACTTCATCTTGAATTTTTGATGGTGCTTTCGAAAATGGAAATTTTCCCATTCTTTTCTTAACTTTTGGCGGAGTGACAGATGCTAGCTTTCGAATCCTAGCAACAAAGAAACCTTCGCAGTCATAAACTTGCGGGAATATGTGTAAGAAGCCTTCTTCAGTTGTTGCTGCTTGAGCATTTTCAAATAAAGTATCTAAGGTTTCAAACTCCACTGCATCGCCAAATGTACTTTTCAGATGGTGACAAACTTGCTGGTTTTCTTCTGTGCTTAATGTGCAGGTTGAGTAAACTAGAACCCCATTAGGTTTTAATGCATGAAAAGCACTTTCAATCAGATCTTTTTGTGTTTCAGCAATGTCTAAAACTGACTGATGGCTCCAGTTTTTCATGGCATCAGCATCTTTACGAATTGTACCTTCTCCTGAACAAGGAGCATCAAGTAATACCGCATCAAATTGCTCTGGTAACCAACCGCCAAATACTCGTCCATCGAAATTACTTAATGCCGCATTTCTTACACCACATCGTTCAATGTTCGCATGGAGTACTTTTACACGACTTGCTGCATATTCGTTAGCAACAAGTACGCCTTCGTTATTCATCAGAGCGGCAATCTGCGTGGTTTTAGAACCTGGGGCAGCAGCGGTATCCAAAACAGCTTGATACTTTTCATTGTTTTGGAAGAGTGCAGAAACAGGCATCATAGAACTGGCTTCTTGAATGTAGAATAAACCAGACATGTGTTCAGCAGTGTTTCCCAATGGAACATCACTTTCGTCTGCTGTTATCCAAAATCCAGTGTTGCACCAAGGCACAGGTTCTAATTCCCAGTCCTTAGCTTCAGCACGTTTTAAAAAGTCAGTAACGCTAATTTTTAGAGTATTGACGCGTATACTTTTACGAAGAGGCTTTTGACATGCGGAAATAAAAGAAGCCATATCTAAGTGGCTAGGCATGATCTCTTCAATATTTTTTAAGAATTCTTCGGGGATATAAATATTAGCGTGCAAATGGAAATCTCGATAAAAGCGATAATGTGGGAAGTGTAATCGAAAATGGAGGTAGGCTAAACAATAAAAATGCAGCACTAAGGCTGCATTTATAATTACTGTTGATTTCGACTTGTTAAGTCTATTCTGACAATCTTTTTGGTAAAGGTGGACTAGGAACTTGGCTAAACCTAAACCTAAACCTAAACCTAAACCTAAACCTAACGCTTATGGCTTAGGGATGGCTGTGCGCCATTCTTTCCATCCATCTTCGGCAGTAGGATATAAATAGAATGATTGACCTTCTTCTGCTGTTGCCTGTAATTGCTTACCTTCAGGGGTTGAGAAAGTAATTCCACCACGAATTAAGCTATCTACTGTTCCTGACTTAATATTTGCGCCGGACAAACCAATAGAGACATCAACACCAGAAGTGTTCCAAAATACGCTGTTGCTTCTTATTAAGTAGGTGTATTCAGGTAGAACTTCAATCGTTGAAATGATGCGATCAGCAAATTGCCCAAGTTTTACATCGGTTACTGAGCCTATTTCCATTTCACGGAATAATACTGGAGTCCCCACTTTCACAGAGCCTCGGGTTTCACTTTGAAGAATGAAGGTTTTGCCTTCGACCTTATTCGGAGAGCTTGAAAGCGTGAAAGAGAGTTGTGGTTGACCTTTCCCCGGCTCAACATTGATGTACTTAGATAATAAAGCCGATACATTTTTTATTCCATCCAAACCAATTTCCGCTTCAGCGACCCAAAAGTGGCTATCATTGACTGCAATTCTATCCACGTATTCAGGTAGTACTCTTGCTGTTACTTCTATGCCGCGTTTTTTGAAGTTTGGAACAACTAGTGTCACTTCGCCAACTGTAACGCCTTGGTATTTAATTGGTGTACCTTTACTGACTTCTTGAGCGCCAGAAGATGTCAGCTGGATAGCTCTACCAAATTTACGGGCCGTCTTTGAATCAGAATAAAGCTTCCATTGTTTACCGATCTTATTATCAATGCCCGGTAGAGAATCAAACGCTATTCCACCTTGAACTAATGTTTTTAGAGGATCTGCTTTAATACTGATACCTGATAAAGACGCGTCAACTTCCACACCTGAACGATTCCAAAATACAGTTTGGTTGGTCACTAGGTGCTTGTATCGGTTTTCAATAGTCGCTTTAATTTTCACACCACCGTCAGTTAGGTAAAAATCAGAAATGCTGCCTACTTGTAGGTTGCGATAGAGAAGGGGACTTCCTTTAGAAATAGGAGGCAACTCACTGGCAAAAAGCGATAAAGTCTGAGAGCCCGATTGGTTATATTTTGCTAGTTCAGCTAGCGACTGGCTTTTGAATAATTGATAGTCAGGGCGTGCTCTTTCAGCGCCTTCACTCACAAAACTAATAGAGCCTGTTAATAACTGTTTCGCAGGTGGTACTGTCACACTAAGTCCTGATTCTGTGAGTTCAGCAGTCGCGCTGCCGGTCACATAAAAGCGGTTATTACTTTTGATAAGGTGAGCATACTGGTTATCAATAAGTGCATCCATGTAGACTTCATGTTTAGCATTACCCTTGCCAACGTTTTCTATCAAGCCAACTTCGATAATCGAGCCAACGGCAATCCCTTTGTAAAGGAGGTTTGTGCCTACATCTAGTCCAAAAGAGTTATTAGATTTTAAACGAATCGCAATGGATTTCTCTTGTTGCTGATTGTATTCATGCTTGCGAATAGCGTGAAAACTGCGGGCTTTACTTCCTTCTCCTGGCACGAGAGTTAAGAAATTACCGGTGACAAGGTTAGCAATGTTTTCCACACCAGTTAGGGATACTTTTGCTTCTTCCAATATGAATTTACTGCCTGTATTGAGAAAATCACTGAAAGCCGGCTGAATAGCAGCGGAGGCGATCACTTCTTCACGACCTTCGCTTAAAGATAAGTCAGTGACTTGTCCGATCTCAATTCCTCGATACATAATAGGAGCACCTGTTGAACTGATTTTATTGTCATCAGGAACGGATATTTTGACCGCTATACCACGGCCAGCCGTTTTCAAATCTTGATAGAGTTTGAATTTGGTGTTCATTTCAACTGCCTCTCCACCGCCAGGAGAATCAACAGCAATAGAGCCACCAAGAAGGGCACTTAGGCTTTCCATCCTAACGTCAACACCAGAAAACCCAATACTTGCACCTAAGCCACTGACATTCCAAAAACGGCTTTCGTCTGTAATGATATGGCTATATTCGTCATGAATTGCTGCTTTGATTGTTACAGATTTAGAATTGTCATTGAGCTTGTAGCTGTATACCTCACCGATAGGGATTTTTTTATAAACAATCTGAGAACCAACAGAAATACCGCCTAAATCTTTTGCGGTGAGCATAATGTTTAAGCCGTCAGAAGCGAGTAAATCAGAGGGGGCACTATCTAAAGCGTTAAATACGGTTTCAGGTTCACTAGACGTTTCGCTAGGGTGGATCGCAATGTAGTTACCAGAGACCAAAGCATCTAGCCCGGAAATTCCAGATAAACTTGCTGTTGGTTTCACTAGCCAGAAGCGAGTTTCTTTTGAAAGAAGTTTTTTTGCTTCAGGGTAGATATCCGCATCCACATAAATATTAGAAAGGTCTTCAGATAGGGTAATATCCCGAACCATACCGACCTCTAAACCTTGATAGCGGATTGTTGTGCGACCCGCGATCAACCCTGCCGCGTCCGAGAAGTAAATTTGAACGCGTTGACCAGCATCGTGTATCGACTTCATGACAAGCCAACCAGCAAGCAACATAGTAAGAATTGGCAATATCCAAAGTGGAGATATGCCTTTGTTCTTTTTAACTTCTGGCGAATAAGAAGTTTGTGATTGGTTGTTATTATTCATTCACTGACTCATCTTTAGAGGTGTAGTTATCCCAAATTAATCTAGGATCAAGGCTTTCAACAGCAAGCATGGTAAGGATGACGACAATACCAAATGCAACTGCACCAAAGCCCGGTGTAAAGTTCAAAATTTGTCCACGGTCAACTAATGTCATCATTATCGAAATAACGAATAAATCCATCACAGACCATTTTCCAACCCATTTAACAACGAAGTAAACAATCATCCTCTGCTTATGGAAGACGGAACGTTTAAATTGGATGCATAGCAAGATGTAAGCAAGCCCTAAAATTTTCGCAACAGGTACAACAATACTAGCGACGAAAATAATAATGGCGATGCCATACATTTCACTTTTGATTAATGACGCTACACCAGAAAATATGGTGTCTTCTAAGCGCTGACCATTTGTTATCAGTATAGAAATCGGAATGACGTTCGCAGGTATTATCGCAACCGATGCCGCTATAAGCAGTGCCCACGTTTTTTGAATCGAATTGGGTTTTCTGTGGTGAAGCTTTTGATGACAACGCACGCAAGCTCCGTTTTCAGGCTGTGAAAGGTGGCAATTGTGGCAATGCACGGTTTTATTCTCGAAATCATATTGAGACTCTTGGGTCCACGACTCCCAGTAACGCCTTACACTGATTCGAGTGATCAACAACACGCAAAACAATTGTAAAAGTAGCAATCCAACTAAACCTACACCAATAAAAATATCGGAATAATCTTGCAGCTTAAAACATGAGATCGCGACACTCACTAAAAATACATCGAGCATCATCCAGTGCTTTAAAGTCTGAATAGTCTTTAGAGATAACTTAAGAGGTATAAACCATCTGAAATGCAGGGAAGCGTGAGCCACTAAAACTGAAAAGCAGACTAGAAACGGGGCGATCGAACTGCAGAATAGGATTAAAAGGGCGAGCAGAGGGAAGCCTTCGCCCATTAATGTCACCATACCTGAAGGTAACGTTGCAGGGATCATCACCCCTATAAGACGAATACTAATAAAATCAAAAAAATGAGAGGGTATAAATAGCAATAAGCATGTTACTGCTAAAGCTAGGTTTCCGGATAAACTAGGGCTCCCGCCTCTATAAAGTTGTGTACCACATCTCGGGCAGTAAGCTGTTTTACCAGAAGGAACAGAGACGCGCTCTACAGGTAGTTCGCAACCCTGACAAAGACGGACATTGGTTGTATCACATTGATGCTTGGTTGAGACGGTCATGCAGCCTTCCTGATAGGTGAGAAGGCAACAAGGGCACGTATAAGTGAAACGTGCCCGACAAGGTTTATCAATGACTGCTCAAATGAGCAGGCATTCATAAAATGTAAAACGCTAGGCGTGCGACTGTACACTCCCATAAAGTGTTTGATAGAGACCTTGTTGTTCAACCAGTTCGCCATGTGTTCCTGTTTGGGTAACTTGCCCATCTTCCAATACATATATTAAATCAGCTTGTTTCACGGCTGAAAGTCTATGAGCAACAATGAGCGTTGTTCTATCTTTAAGAAACTCACTTAATGCTTTATGAAGAGCGGCTTCAGTTGCGGTGTCTAAAGCCGACGTTGCTTCATCAAGAATAACAAACTTCGGGTTACTGAGCACCATTCTAGCAATAGCTAACCTTTGTCTTTGCCCGCCTGATAAGCGAACACCACTACGACCAATCTGAGTATCTAACCCATCACTTAGCTGAGTAATGACATCTTGCATTTGTGATACTTCAAGTGCACGCCATAAAGCCATTTCGTCGTAGTCTTCACCAAGAGTCAGATTATGCCTTAAGGTGTCGTTAAAGAGTATAGGTTGTTGTAATACAACTGCTATTTGATTTCTTATTATGTCGAAGCTGATGTCTTCTGTCGTCTCACCATTGAAACGAATATTACCGGAATCTGCTTGGTAGACACCAATCAAAAGCTGTATCAACGTAGATTTACCACCACCACTTGCGCCAACAAGTGCGACTTTCTTCCCTGCGGGTATTTCCAGCGATAAATCATTTAAAACAGTGTTTTCTAAATTGTAAGAGAATGTAACGTTTTCTATGGAGACGTCAACTTCTTTATTAGAAGTAAACGGGTTGACCTTACTAATTGGTCGGTACTCTTCCTCAAGTAGTAAAAGGTCATTGATTCGTTTCAAGGCTGCCTTAGCGCTATACCAAGAGAATTGAATACCTAATAACTCTTGTACAGGACCTAACATAAACCATAGATAGCCAAAGACAGCGAAGATTTGACCGATAGTTAAGTCGCTGAATAACACCATCAGCATAGCAACAGCTCTAAAAAGTTCGAAACCCAATAAAAAGAGAAGGAATGAAACTCGGCCTGCCGCTTCCGATTGCCAAGCATATTTATCAGCATCTATACGAACCTGATTAGCTTGCGCTTTTAATTCGTCTAAAAAAATTCTTTCTTTATTCGCGGCTCTTAGTTGGTAAATGCCGTCTAACGTTTCAACTAAACGATTTTGAAAATGCTCAAATGATTGGTTCTCACGTTTCTTTAGGTGCTTAACCTTACTGCCTAGCTTTCTTGAAAAGTAAATAACAATGGGGTTAACAAGTAAAATGAAAAGTCCTAGTCGCCATTCAAGCCAAAGCAGCACGCCAGCTGTACCTATTACTGTAAGAAAACTGACTATGAACTTAGAGAGCGTTGAACCAATGAATTTATCAATGGTCTCTATATCCGTAATTAAATGAGCATTGATACCGCCGCTGCCTTTGGTCTCATATTGTCGAATACTGATCCGTCCCAGCTTTTCTATCATTTTGCTACGCATATGATAGGTCACTGTTTTAGATACGAGAGTGAATTGGCGCCCTTGTAGAATATTTAATGCTTGGCTGACGGAGCGCATTAAAATAACTAGAAGTAGGGTAAGTGCAATATAGCCAGTAGGGGTTTGCATGGAAGTGGGTAATAGCATGTTCATCATGTCTAACCCAGAAGCAGGCTTATTTAAGAGCACTTCATCAACCATTAAAGGCATTAATAGAGGGATAGGGACACTAACTAGTGTCGCAAGAATAGCGATTACGTTAGCAAACAGTAATTTGGACTTGTGCTTTTTTACTTGTTTTATTAGCCAAGAACGGCTAATAGTGTCATTTGAATTTTTCATTTGCAATGAGAATAAGTCCTATTTAGGTGTTTTGGTCGCATTTTACGGAGTTCTCTTAATAATGGAAGTGTCAATTTAACCGGAAGTTAATATGAAAATAGAACATTACCAGCGCTTAACCAAACAGGCAGCAGCGTTAATTGAATCTGAACCAGATTTTATTGCAAATCTAGCCAATATCAGTGCATTACTGTTTATGGAGTTAGATGACCTTAACTGGGCTGGTTTTTACTTACTAAAAGAAGATGAATTGGTTTTAGGCCCTTTCCAAGGTCAACCTGCTTGTGTTCGAATTCCTGTGGGTCGTGGCGTTTGTGGAACTGCGGTTTCAACAAACAGTATTCAGCGTATTTATGATGTGCATGAATTCGAGGGACACATAGCATGTGACGCTGCAAGTAACTCTGAAATCGTTATTCCTTTTTCTATTAATGGAAAAGTGGCGGGCGTATTAGATATCGATAGCCCAAAAATTGGTCGATTTAGTGAAATTGATGAAGAAGGTTTAACGTTTTTCATGGTGGAAGTGGAAAAGCTGCTCAATTCGCACGCGAACAAAGCATAAATTATTCTCTTACTGTGGTTTTTCCTCTGCATGTCTCTATAATACGTAAAAATATTTTCTTAATGCTCGCGGAAGACCGCAAAAACCAGGAACCCACATGGAAAACACTGAAAAGTTAAAAAACAGCAAAGAAGTTATCGCATATGTTGCTGAATGTTTCCCTAAATGCTTTACTTTAGAAGGTGAAGCAAAACCACTTAAAATTGGTATTTTTCAAGATCTTGCTGAACGTCTTAGTGAAGATGAAAAAGTAAGTAAGACACAGCTTCGCGCAGCGTTAAGACAGTACACTTCATCATGGCGTTACCTGCACGGCGTAAAAGTTGGTGCAGAACGTGTAGATCTAGACGGTAACGCTTGCGGTGTATTAGAAGAAGAACACGTTGAGCATGCAAAAACTACGCTTGCTGAAAGCAAAGCTAAAGTTCAAGCTCGTCGTAAAGAACAAGCACAAAAAGCACGTGAAGAAGGCAAAGCAAAACCAAAAGCGAAGAAAGCTCAACAGCCTCGTCGCCAAGCGCCTAAAGCACCGAAAGTAGAAAAACCTGTAGAAACACGAGCTTTAAATGCTGATGAGTTCATCGCTGGCAAAGAAGTGAATGTGAACATGGGTAAAGGAAACATGGCTGCGACCATTGTTGAAATCAATAAGGAAGATGTGCGTGTTCAGTTAGCAAACGGCCTACAAATGGTTGTTAAAGCGGAGCACTTGCGCGCTTAAAGGAGATACTCCTACGCATGAAATGCCGTTCAAAATTGACACTGATTGCTGCTAGCTTATGGCTAGCGGCATCATCAGCTCAGGCTTTAGAAGCCAAACTTAACCTAGATGACTTACCTCTTCTTGCTCCAGAAGTTCAACACGAAACTGCGAGCAAACGCGTTACTTCTCGATTTACGCGATCTCACTATAAACATTTCAATCTCAACGACGATTTTTCCAAAGCTATTTTTAATCGTTACGTAGAGATGCTTGACTACAACCGTAATATTTTTACGCAAGCCGACATGGATTCTTTTGAGCCTTTATCTATTCAATTAGATGAGCAGCTTAAGTCGGGTAATAATCAGGTAGCTTTTGATGTTTATAATCTATCCATGCAGAAGCGTTTTGAACGTTTTCAATTTGCCTTATCACTTCTTGATACTGAAATTAAGTTTGATGTAGATGAAAGCATTGAGTTAGATAGAAGTGAAGCAGCTTGGCCTGCCAATACCAAAGAAGTTAATGAATTATGGCGAAAACGCGTTAAATATGACGCATTGAACCTAAAATTAACGGGTAAAGAGTGGCCTGAAATTCAAGAAGTGTTAGAAAAGCGTTACAACAATGCGATGAAACGTATCACTCAATCGCGTAACGAAGATGCTTTTCAGCTTTACATGAATGCTTTCTCTAGAGAAGTCGATCCTCATACTAGCTATCTTTCTCCTCGTAATGCAGAACAATTTCAGTCAGAGATGAATCTATCTCTTGAAGGGATCGGTGCTGTTTTACAAATGACTGACGATTACACTGTTATCCGTTCTTTAGTTGCTGGTGGACCTGCGTCTAGCAGTAAACAACTAGGCGAGGGTGATAGAATTGTGGGTGTTGGACAAGATGGCGAAGAAGTGGTTGATGTCATTGGATGGCGTCTAGATGATGTTGTCCAGTTGATCAAGGGTCCTAAAGGGACAAAAGTGAAGCTGCAGATCTTGCCTGATGGTAAAGATGCAAAAAGTCACGTTGTCACTATTGTTCGAGATAAAATTCGTTTAGAAGACCGTGCTGTTAAGTCCGAAGTGATTGAAAAAGATGGACGTAAGATTGGTGTTTTAGAAGTACCAAGCTTCTATGTTGGCCTATCGAAAGACACTGATAAGTTAATTACTGAACTTAAGAAAACCGGTGTTGATGGCATTATTGTTGATCTTCGTAACAACGGCGGTGGTGCATTAACTGAAGCAACGGCTTTATCTGGCTTGTTTATTGAAGAAGGACCCGTGGTTCAGGTTCGTGACAGCTACGGTAGAGTTAAAGTTAACAGTGATACTGACGGTGAAATTAGTTATCAAGGTCCACTTACTGTTTTAGTTAATCGTTACAGTGCTTCTGCGTCTGAAATTTTTGCTGCAGCATTGCAAGACTACGGACGTGCGATCATTTTGGGTGAAAATTCATTTGGTAAAGGTACCGTGCAGCAACACCGTTCTTTGAATCATATCTATGACTTGTTTGATAAAGAGTTAGGGTACGTTCAATATACTATTCAGAAATTCTACCGCATTAATGGTGGCAGTACGCAGAATAAAGGTGTTATTCCGGATATTGCTTATCCAACTCCCGTTGATCCTGCTGAAACTGGGGAAAGTGTTGAAGATAATGCTTTGCCTTGGGATAGCATCGATAAAGCAAAATACCAAGTGTTACAGCGTAATGAATCTGAAATAGCTAAATTGACGAAAGCTCATGAGTTACGTATTTCTGGTGATATGGAATTTGGTTTTATTGAAGCAGATATTGCAAAATTCAAAGCTGATAAGGATGACAACCAGTTATCGTTAAATGAGAAAGTGCGTAAGCAAGAAAGTGATGACGCTGAAACACTGCGGTTAGAGCGTATCAATTTACGTCAGAAAGCAAATAAGTTAGATGCTTTTGCTTCACTTGATGATGTACCTAAAGACTATGAAGTTCCTGATGCCTATCTTGATGAGTCAGTGTCAATTATGGTCGACATGATCAAAAAGTAGCATTTCTTGTAACCTTAAATGATTACTTTTACTAAAGACTGATTTTAGTTATCAAAAAGGCGAGCTTTTAGAGCTCGCCTTTTTCAGTTTTAGCTGGAGTAAATGCCGCTAGAATTAATACCACTATTGAGTGAATTCTTTATTCACGAGCTTAAATTAGTGATTCAGATCAAATTTTTTCGCGTTCTATGAGTTAAGTGCCTAAGCTTAAAGAAAACATAGGGGGTGACTATGAAATGGATACTAATACTTTTGATTTGCTTTAGCTTGAATGCTTGGAGCAGTGAAGTGAAAGATAATACTGATCTCTCACACTTTGACTTACCATTATTACTTGGTGATTGGTATTTATTAAACCCAGAGCCTGATAGTGCTGCGGAAAACTTTTTAGCGATAAAGTTAACGTTAGAATCAAACTATACGTTTAAAATCGACATTCAGAAAAAAGATTACAGCGTTGATCACTGGGAAGGAATGTATACCGCTAATGATGACACGATCATTCTCGGCTTAAACACTTCTGAGCCACAAGTTTATGCTTATAGCAGTAATCATAATATGCTGAACTTAAATGGCGTGATGTTTACCAAAGCACTACCGAATGCTTTAGCTGGTATCTGGTCAAGCGCTGAATTATCAGGTGATGATCTCCGAGCCAGTAATATTAAAAAAATGGATTTGGTCTTACAGCCTGACTTTATATTTATGTTTAGAGTTTCTGACGAACTAGGCGGAGAAGTTGTACATCGAGGCGTTTATTACACGGAAGGCAACCACCTAGTACTTCTCTACGAGAATGGCGAACATGACACAACGTATACCCTTAATAGTGATGTACTGACTTTAGAGGGACAGGAAGGTGATATGTATGCGGTATTGAATCGAATTCGCTGATTGTTGTCGATAAAATATACTGAATTATATCTTGTGGTTGGTGTTTCATATTTATAGTTTGGTTTTTACTAGCTAAAATGCGAGGTGTTTTCTAAAAACACCTCGTTTTTTTACATTTGTCCTTGAGTTATGTGTTCAAAGCCCTTAGATATAGGTTGTTAGAATACTATTATTAAAAATGCTCAAAAGGACTAAGACATGGCGCATAACCCGCAAGCCAAATTTCGTAAAGATTACCAATCACCTTCACATCTTATATCAGACATCGATTTAACTTTCGACCTGCATGATACTGCTTCAATTATCACTGCAGTTTCAAGCGTCACTCAACAGAAAGAAAGCTCAACGTTAGTATTAGATGGTGAAAACCTTAAGCTTGTATCCGTTTCTGTAAACGGCCAGCCGTGGGAATCTTTTGAGCAATCAGATACAAACCTGACACTCAATGACTTACCTAAAGAGTTTGAACTAATAATCGTAACGGATGTTGACCCTGAAGGTAACAGTGCCTTAGAAGGTCTGTACAAATCTGGAGGTGCCTTCTGTACTCAATGTGAAGCAGAAGGCTTCCGCCGTATTACTTATTACATGGATCGCCCTGATGTTCTAGCAAAATTCACGACAACGGTGATTGCAGACAAAGCTGTTTATCCATTCTTACTTAGTAACGGTAACCGAGTAGACGAGGGTGAAGCTGAAAATGGTCGTCATTGGGTTAAGTGGCAAGACCCGCATCCAAAACCAGCATATCTATTTGCTCTAGTTGCAGGTGATTTTGATGTACTTAGAGATGACTACACGACAAAATCTGGTCGTAAAGTTGATCTAGAAATTTTTGTTGATAAAGGAAATCTAGACCGAGCTAGTCATGCGATGGTTTCGCTTATTAATTCGATGAAGTGGGATGAAGATCGTTTCGACTTAGAATACGATTTAGATATCTACATGATTGTTGCTGTAGATTTCTTCAACATGGGGGCTATGGAGAATAAAGGGCTAAATATCTTTAACTCTAAGTTTGTTCTAGCTAATGATCAAACGGCAACAGATACTGATTACTTAGGCATTGAAGCCGTTATTGGGCATGAGTACTTCCATAACTGGACAGGTAACCGTGTTACTTGTCGTGACTGGTTCCAACTGAGCTTGAAAGAAGGTTTAACGGTATTCCGTGATCAAGAGTTTTCTTCTGACTTAGGTTCTCGCTCAGTTAATCGAATTAATAATGTTCGTACTATTCGTGGTCCTCAATTCGCTGAAGACGCAAGCCCGATGTCTCACCCAATTCGTCCTGAAAAAGTGATTGAAATGAATAACTTCTATACGCTAACTGTGTATGAGAAGGGTAGTGAGATCATTCGTATGATGCATACACTACTTGGTGAGACTAATTTCCAGAAAGGTATGAAACTTTACTTTGAGCGTCACGATGGCACAGCTGCAACTTGTGAAGATTTCGTTCTTTCAATGGAAGATGCTTCAGGTGTGGATTTATCTCAATTCCGTTTATGGTATAGCCAGTCTGGTACGCCTACATTAGTTGTAACAAGCAGTTATGATGAGGATGCTAAGACTTATACATTAAAAGTAGTTCAATCAACTCCTCCAACGCATGAGCAAGAAGATAAGCAGCCATTACATATCCCGTTAGATATTGAACTATATAATCAGTCTGGCGATGTTGTTGAGTTACAATGTAACGGAAATGCAGTGCGTAACGTACTTGATGTCAAAGATTCTGAGAACACATTCGTGTTTGAAAACGTATCGGTAAGACCAATTCCTTCTCTGCTACGTGAATTTTCAGCGCCAGTTAAACTGGAGTATGATTACTCTGACGAAGAACTTATTTTCTTAATGGTTAATGCTCGTAATGAGTTTTCTCGTTGGGATGCTGGTCAAATGTTACTGGCAAAGTACATTCGCATGAATATTCTTAATGTACAACAAGGTAAGCCGTTTGAACTTTCTGCGGGAGTGGTTGATGCATTCCGTGGAGTTTTACTAAGCGATTCACTAGATCCTGCATTCATCGCTGAAATGATCGCTCTACCAAACCATAATGAAGTATTTGGCTGGTATGCTCGTGTCGATATTGATGCTATTGCTTCAGTTCTAAAATCGATGAAACTTACCCTTGCTGTAGAGTTAGAAGGTGAACTTGCTGCGGTTTACCATAGCCATGCGCAGGCAGAATATAATGTAGAGCATGCATCAATTGGTAAACGCACATTAAGAAAGGTTTGTTTAGGGTATTTAGCATTTACCGAGCAAGGAAATGACTTAGTTGTTGCTCTGTATGAAAGTTCTAATAACATGACTGATACAATGGCAGCTATGGGCGCTGCAAATGCTGCCCAGTTAGAGTGCCGTGAATCACTGATGTCTGATTACAGTGACAAGTGGAAACATGATGGTCTGGTTATGGATAAGTGGTTTGCTTTGCAAGGAACTAACCCTGATGAAAATGTGCTAGATAAAATTAAAGAAAGCATGAATCATCAGGCATTTAGCTTGAAAAATCCTAACAGAACTCGTAACTTAGTTGGTGCATTTTTAAATCAGAACCCTGTTCATTTCCATGACAAATCAGGTAAAGGTTATGAGTTTGCAGGTGAAATATTGAGAGAACTCAATAGCAGTAACCCTCAGGTGGCTTCACGTCTTATCGACCCGCTACTAAAATATCGTTTATATGATGAAGCACGCCAAGCTTTAATCAAGAAAGAGCTTGAATCTCTAAAAGCGATGGATAATTTAGCAAAAGATCTTTTTGAGAAGGTTACAAAAGCTTTAGAAGCTTAAACTCAAAAAAATCAACATTTTTGAGATAAGCACAATAAACTCTAACTAAGAGAACAAGTGGTGTACCTAGGTGCGCCACTTTTTATTTACTCGCATTCTTAGGATAGTTACATACACAAATAGGTAGGAGAGTCATGAATCATTATCACTTTTCATTGAACATTACTTATCAGAATTTTTTAGCACATTACTCAGGAGCAGCAAGTAGTGTGCAAGTTATAACGACAACGGGTTTAAGGCTTCAATTGCCAGCAACTCGTTTCAGACCATTTCTTACACAAATAGGGGTTAAAGGGCTATTTAGACTAACAACTGACCATAATAATAAGTTTATAAAGTTAGAAGCTCTGTAAAGCTCTCGTTATTCAGAGAGTTAAAGGGAACCTTAATCACATAATCAAACATTCACCTCCCGCTATTACTAAAATTATTAACCATTTCTCAATAATGCTTTTACAATAAATAAATGCATTATCATTACTTACTGAGCTTTTACTTAACAAATGTTTTGTTCAGCGAGTGAGTAATCCCCCTATAATAAAATACAATAAAAATTGTGGAGTGTGACTATGACCGCACGTGAAACTGTGGTTCCAGTTTTACTTGAAAAAGTGTACAAACTGATTCAAGACAAACTTGACCTTGCTCATCGACCTCTAGTAACGCAACTTGCTCAACATTTGTTTAGCAATGTTTCTCATGATGATTTAATCCAGAGAAACGAATCCGATTTATATGGTGCTGTAGTCAGCTTATGGCACCACATCAATGAAAAAAAAGCCGACGATATTTCTGTTCGAGTATTTAATCCGGCAGTCAGCAGACAGGGTTGGCAATCAACTCACACCATTGTAGAAATTGTTGTTCCAGACAGCCCATTCCTTGTGGACTCTGTCAAAATGGCATTGACTCGTCTTGATCTTTCTTCTCACCTTATGCTTCATAACCCAACGCAAATACTGCGCTCTGATAAAGGGGAAGTCGTTGGTGTAAGCCGCGATGAGGGTGTCTTCCAATCATTGTTCCATATCGAAGTAGACCGTCTAAGTAGTAAAGCTGAAATGACGGCACTTAAAACAGAACTACTGGATATATTTACAGATGCCAGCTTAGTTGTGAATGATTGGCTATTGATGGTTGAAAAGCTTGAAGAAGTCACCAATCAAGTTGAAGCACAAAAAGAAACGATTCCAGTGGATGGTCAACGTTTCGATGAAACATTAGAGTTTTTACGTTGGTTGGGTGAGCATAACTTCACATTCATGGGTTACAAAGAGTATGATCTTGTTTCTATCGATGGTGATACTGAGCTTCAACCGACTAAAGATAAAGGCTTGGGTCTTTTTGCAAATGATGAACGTGTACGCAGTACGAAACTGTCTGAGTTTTCCGATTCAGCTCGCCTTGAAGCTAAAAAGCCTTACGTGCTAATTGTGACGAAAGGCAATACAGCATCACGAATTCATAGACCAGCTTACACCGATTACATTGGCATTAAGAAATTTGATAAAAAAGGCAAAGTAATTGGTGAGCATCGCTTCACTGGTCTTTACACTTCCGCGGTATATAACCAAACGGTAGAAAGCATCCCATTAGTTCGTGAGAAAGTAGAGCGAATCTTAGAGGCGAGCGGTTACCGAAATGGCTCATACTCATATAAAGCACTCCACAATATTCTTGAAAACTACCCGCGAGATGAACTGCTTCAAGCACGTGAAGAAGAACTACTAGAAGTAGGTACTGGCGTAGTTCAAATGCAAGATCGTGATTTACTTCGTTTGTTCGTAAGAAGAGATCCTTTTGGTCGTTTCTTCAGCTGCATGGTTTATGTCACAAAAGATCGTTACAACACAGAGCTTCGCCGTCAAACTCAGCGAATCCTTAAGCAATACTTTGGTTGTGAGCAAGAAGTCGAATTTACCACTTACTTTTCAGAAAGCCCTCTAGCAAGAACGCATTACATCGTCCGTGTTGATAATAACAATATGGATGTCGACGTTAAGACAATTGAGCAGAATTTAATGGAAGTATCTTCATCTTGGGATGATCGTTTATCAGAGTCTATCGTTGCGAACTTCGGTGAAAGTAAAGGTTTACCATTGTCTAAAGAATATATGCGTGCATTCCCACGCTCATATAAAGAAGACATGATGCCAGGTTCAGCGGTTGCAGATATAGAACGTTTAGAAGCACTTACAGAAGACGATAAACTTGGGATGCTTTTCTACCGCCCTCAAGAAGAGGCTGCAGACTCTAAAGCTGTTAAATTAAAACTGTTTTACCATAGTGATGAGCCAATTCACTTATCAGACGTCATGCCGATGTTAGAGAACCTTGGCTTGCGTGTAATTGGTGAATCTCCTTATGAAGTACGTAAAACCAATGGTGTTACTTACTGGATATTAGATTTCTCAATGCTTCATAAGAGCGAGAAGACGGTTGATTTACGTGAAGCTCGTGATCTGTTCCAACAAGCATTTGCGGCAATTTGGGCTGGTGAGTTAGAAAGTGATGGCTTCAACCGTTTGGTGCTAGGCGCAGCACTATCTGGACGTGAAATTTCAATTCTTCGTGCTTATGCTCGTTACATGCGTCAAGTTGGTTTCCCATTTAGTCAGCAATATATTGAAGACACACTTTCTCATTACCCTGAATTAGCTAAAGGGCTGGTGGCATTATTTGAGAAACGATTTGATCCAAAACTGAAAGGCAGCAAAAAAGGTCAAGCGGATCTGATCAAGAAGATCACAGAGCAGCTAGACCATGTTGAAAGCTTGGATGATGATCGTATCATTCGCCGTTACATGGAAATGATCAGCGCAACTCTACGTACTAACTATTATCAGCTAGATGCTAATAAGCAATTCAAACCTTGGTTAGCATTGAAAATGAAACCAAGCGAGATTCCTGACATCCCAGCGCCGGTTCCTGCATTTGAAATTTTTGTTTATGCACCTGACATTGAAGGTGTGCATTTACGAGGCGGTAAAGTTGCTCGTGGTGGTTTACGTTGGTCAGATCGCCAGGAAGATTTCCGTACAGAAATCCTAGGTTTGGTGAAAGCGCAACAAGTTAAGAATACTGTTATCGTTCCTGTAGGTGCGAAAGGCGGTTTCGTTTGTAAACGTCAGCACACAATGACAGGTCGAGATGAAATCTTCGCTGAAGGTCAGCGTTGTTACAAACGTTTTATCAGAGCATTACTGGATGTTTCGGATAACATTATCGAAGGGGAAGTCATTCCGCCTAAGAGTGTTGTTCGTCATGACGAAGACGATCCATACCTAGTTGTTGCAGCAGATAAAGGTACGGCTACGTTCTCAGATTTAGCAAACTCTGTTTCAGATGAATACAATTTCTGGCTGGGCGACGCTTTTGCTTCTGGTGGTTCAAATGGTTATGACCATAAAGCAATGGGCATTACTGCCAAAGGTGGCTGGGAGTCAGTTAAGCGTCACTTCCGTGAAATGAACATTAACTGTCAAACCACTGACTTTACTGCTATTGGTGTTGGTGACATGGCGGGGGATGTATTTGGTAATGGTATGTTGCTTTCTAAGCATATTCGCCTCCAAGCTGCGTTTAACCACATGCATATTTTCATTGACCCTAATCCTGAGTCAGCCCCTAGTTGGGAAGAACGTGATCGCTTGTTCAAGCTACCTCGCTCTAGCTGGGAAGATTACAATAAAGATCTTATCTCGCAAGGTGGTGGCATTTTCTCTCGTCGTGCCAAATCAATAGCCCTGACTCCAGAGATTCAGAAGATGCTTGGTACAAAGAAAGCATCAATGGCACCTAATGATTTGATCAAAATGATCTTATCAATGCAGGTCGATCTTCTTTGGAATGGTGGTATCGGAACTTATGTTAAGTCGTCGAAAGAGACTCATACAGATGTTGGTGACCGCGCAAATGATGTGCTCCGTATCGATGGTCGAGATCTTAAAGCTAAAGTTGTAGGCGAAGGTGGTAACTTAGGTATGACTCAATTGGGTCGTATTGAATATGCGCTGACAGGTGGACGCGTAAATACCGACTTTGTTGATAACGTTGGTGGTGTAGATTGTTCAGATAATGAAGTGAACATCAAAATCTTCCTTAATGGGCTGGTTTCAAACGGCGATCTAACAGTTAAGCAGCGAAATCAAATTTTAGAGTCAATGGAAGATGAAGTCGGCGTTATTGTTCTAGATGATGCCTACTGCCAAGCTGAATCAATTTCTGTAACTGAACACCAAGGTGTTGGTTTAGTAAAAGAACAAGTTCGATTCATTCACACTATGGAGAAAGCAGGGTACTTAGATCGCGGTCTAGAATATATCCCTGATGATGAAACCCTTTTAGAGCGAGAGAAACTAGGGCAAGCATTAACTCGACCTGAGTTATCTGTATTAGTTGCTTACGGAAAGATGGTTCTGAAGGAAGATCTAGTTTGTGATGAAATCGCTAACGATGAGTTCCATGCACAGCAGTTGACACAGTACTTCCCAACTGCGTTACGACGTAACTATTCAGAGCATATGGATAACCATCCATTACGTGCTGAAATTATAGCGACAGCATTAGCTAACCAAATGGTTAATGAAATGGGCTGTAACTTTGTGACCCGATTACAGGAAGAAACAGGCGCTGATATTGTTGATATCGCTAATGCCTATGCCGCTTCTCGTGAAATCTATGGCTTTGGTCAAGTCCTTAAAGATATTCGAGAGTTAGATAATGTTGCTACATATGGTGCTCAATATGAATTGATATTCCATGTACGACGTACAATGAGAAGATTAACTCGTTGGTTACTAAGAAACCGTACAGGGAAACAATCTGTAAAAGCGTTAGTAGAACTCTATCAAGGTGATGTTCATGCAATAACTGAAACACTTGATGAAATGTTGGTGGAATCAGAGGTTCAAGAACATAACGCAATTGCTCAAGTTTGGATTGAGCAAGGTGTTGGAGGAAAATTGGCTAATTTTGTTGCTCGTTTGTCTAGTCTTTACTCAGCACTGGATATATCCACAGTGTCCCGTGAAACAGGTAAAAACATCCAACAAGCATCTAAACTGTACTTTAATTTAGGCGACAGACTGTCTCTGCATTGGTTCTTAAAACAAATTAATGGTCAAGCGGTGGATAACAACTGGCAAGCACTGGCAAGAGCTGCCTTTAGAGAAGATTTAGATTGGCAACAACGTCAATTAACAGGTCAGGTACTTAACTGCGGCTGCGCGAGTGACTTTGATGTGATTAAAGCATTAGACGAATGGATGGAAAGTAACTCCATTTCATTACATCGTTGGGAAAGTATTCTAAATGAGTTCAAAGTTGGTTCTGTACATGAATTCGCTAAGTTCTCAGTTGCACTGCGTGAATTGATGTTACTTAACTTAAACTGTTCAGCAAGTTCAGACAAAACAAGTTAATCGCATTTTTACAGTTACTAAGTTCTTAAAGCTTTAAGCTTAGATTTAAACATATAATAATTGAGACAAGGATAGGGTAGTTAAACGCTACTTTACCTTGTCTTTTTTGTATCTAACAATTGTATTCAATACTTTTCTGACATGAGTAAACGTTTGCTTGATTAATCTAAATAACATTTAGATGTTAGATTAATATCTACTTTCTTGTATATAGGCTTTTTACTAGAAGAAAGTAGACTAGATTGCTAAAAATCAAATACTCGGACGATATTTGAAATAAATAGGGTATAACTTGCTATTAAGTTTGTATTGTTCGTGAATTAAGTAAATAATACCGCCCCGTTCACACGGGTTTTTCTATCGGAGGCACAATGCTTTACCGTCTAGCCAGAACTGGCTTTTTCCAACTTGATGCCGAAAAGGCACATGATCTTGCGATTCAAAATTTCAAACGCTTTACTGGCACACCTATTGATCTTTTGTACCGTCAACAATTACCTAATCGACCTGTAGAGTGTATGGGTTTAACTTTCAAAAACCCTGTTGGTTTAGCTGCCGGCTTAGATAAAAACGGCGAATGTATTGATGCATTTGGTGCTATGGGGTTTGGTTTTGTTGAAGTAGGTACGGTTACACCTCGCCCACAATCTGGTAATGATAAGCCACGTTTATTCCGTCTGGTTGAGGCGGAAGGCATTATTAACCGAATGGGCTTTAATAACCTAGGTGTCGATAACTTAATTGAGAATGTAAAAAAGTCGAATTATGATGGCGTTCTTGGTATCAACATTGGTAAAAATAAAGATACGCCAATAGAGAAGGGTGCAGACGACTATATTATCTGTATGGAAAAAGTGTATCAGTACGCTGGCTACATCGCGGTAAATATTTCTTCTCCAAATACTCCAGGGCTACGCTCACTACAATATGGTGAGGCTTTAGATGAACTTCTTGCAGAGCTTAAAGCTAAGCAGTCAGAACTAGAGAAGAAACATGGTAAGTATGTACCATTAGCACTGAAGATCGCCCCTGATCTTAGTGATGATGAGATCTGCCAAATTTGCGAGTCGTTGATCAAAAATAAGATCGACGGTGTGATCGCAACAAATACAACTTTAGATCGCAGCATTGTAGAAGGTATGAAACATTGCAATGAAGCGGGTGGGTTAAGTGGACGTCCAGTTCAATCACGAAGCACTGAAGTTGTTCGTCGTTTACACGAAGAGCTTGGCGATGCCTTACCAATTATCGGCGTAGGTGGTGTGGACTCTTACGTTGCTGCTAAAGAAAAAATGATGGCGGGCGCTAAGCTAGTACAGGTGTACTCTGGCTTTATTTATAAAGGTCCAAGCTTGGTTCGTGACATTGTTAAAAATCTATAGTGACTTTGTTGAAAACCTACAACAAAAGCATACAAACTATAATTTGGTCATAAGGTACAGTGTAACTATCTGACTTTTAGCTAATTTACATAAAAAAGAGGAATTCATTTCCTCTTTTTTTTTGCCTATTCAACAGTAAAATTACTGCAAAGGAAGGTAATTAAGCGTTTTACCTAATGGATTATTGACTAGTGTGAGACGAGCAATGCTTAAACCCAGCGATACATGGAATTGGTACTACGATGAACAGCTACGTTCATTGATGCTAGATCTAGGACAAGATATGGTTTTCAAAACTAATCTAGTTAAGAAAACGCTGGTGGACTGCGCCTTCAAACACAATGAATTTACCGTTGATGATGCCTCCTCATATCAAACCTTTAAAGAGCAAATTAGTGGCTTGGGTCTTACAGAACCTCGTCAAGCTGAGCTAGCTCTGTATTGCGTTGCCGCTAAACGATTCCACAAGCCTGTACAGCCTAAAAGTTGGTTCTTCGACCAGCAGAATAGCGCTTATTGTGAACCAGTAGAAGGTGATATTGTCAGGTTAAATAATGAATATAGTCTAGGCTATTTTATTATTTTAGAAGTGGGGGATTCATCAAGTCTATGCGCTTCTGTTGATTTAGACGAGTTTAACTTATCGCCCTCTAAAGTATTGAAATTTGGTGACTCTATTAAGGTCATGCATGACAGAATGGTGTGTGCAAATATGATACTCCACTCAGCTCCAATTGCTCTTGTCGGTTAATCCTCCCTTAAAAAAGTAATAGACTCTCTTCTTAGTCTTACCCAAACTAGATTTATCCTACCTCTATCGGCTTATATGCCGATTTTTTTTATCCAAAATTTAATGAATAAAGCAGACGTATACTTCTAGTTTTGAGATATATGCAGTACACCGCAAAATTTTTTTGAATTGCTTTTACCCCTTAAATCACCTTAGTCCCCCTGAATAATCAAAATAATTCCCCATTACTAGTGCTTATGTTGCTGAATTACATGTTTATTTTTTTCTGGTATAGTCCAGTTTTACATTGAATATAAATTCACTTTGGTAATTGAATAGAAGTACTTTAGTGAAAGTGATTAAAAGTTTTGAAAAGGACTGCTTCTGATATAAGCGCGGCGACATGGGGGTCTTTACTGGTGAATTGGTAAGCAATCATTTGGAATATTGCGCTAAAAGAAGTGTTTAGTGTGACGCTTAACTCAGAAATTCAGGTATAATCGGGTTCATTTTTATCAATAAAAGAACACTATGAATCAATATCTAGCGGTTACCTCAAACGGTCTTGAGAATTTATTAGTTGAAGAACTAACCCAACTAGGCATTACTAATGCAAAACCTGTTCAAGCAGGTGTTAAATTCAAAGCAACTAATGAGCAAATTTATCGTTGTTGTTTGTGGAGTCGTTTGGCTTCTCGATTTGTACGTGTTTTGTCTGAGTTTACTTGTCAAGATGACATGGACCTCTACCTTTCAACGACAGCGGTAAATTGGGTCAATCAATTCCACAGCTCAAAACGATTTGTTGTTGATTTTAATGGTACCAACCGTGAAATTCGTAACAGCCAATACGGTGCGATGAAAGTTAAAGATGCCGTAGTTGACTGTTTTGAGAAGAAATCTCTACCTCGCCCTTCGATCAGCAAGGAAAGCCCTGATATTCGTATTCACGTCCGCCTTCATAAAGATAAAGCGATTCTAGGCGTTGATATGGTAGGCAGTGGCTTACACCAACGTGGATACCGTCCTGAATCTGGTCGTGCTCCTTTACGTGAAACGCTTGCTGCAGCAATCCTGTTACGCAGTGGCTGGGATGCAACAAAACCTTTCTTAGACCCAATGTGTGGTTCAGGCACTTTGGTGATTGAAGCTGCGATGATGGCTGCGAATATGGCTCCGGGTGTAAAGCGTCAGAAGTGGTGCTTTGAGTCATTAGAAGATTTTGATGCAGAGCTTTGGGCTGAAGTTAAAGCTGAAGCCAATGTTCAAGGTCGACGTGGCGTGAAAAAGGTAGAATGCAAATTCTATGGCTATGACAACGATGCTCGTATGATTCAAACTGCACGAGACAACGCTCGCAGAGCCGGTGTTGAAGAGCTTATTGAGTTTGAGGTTGGCGATGCTGCTCTATTGAAGCGTCCTGCAACCTTTGATAACGGTGTTATCGTTTCTAACCCACCTTATGGTGAGCGTCTAGGAACCGAACCTGGACTAATTGCTTTATATACTGCATTTGGAGCACAACTTAAATCAGAATTTGGTGGCTGTAATGCTTCCATTTTTTCTAGCTCTGACGAATTGCTAAGTTGTTTACGTATGCGTGCGGATAAACAATTTAAGTTGAATAATGGTGCATTACCTTGTCACCAAAAGAATTATTCAATTTCTGACCGTCCAATGTCTGATCGCCCAACACAGCAAGAAGAGCAGTTAATTGCTCCTGATTTCGCTAATCGTCTAAAGAAGAATATTGGAAAAATCGGTAAGTGGGCTAAGAAAGAGAAGTTAGAGTGTTACCGTATTTATGATGCCGATCTTCCTGAGTACAATGTAGCTATCGATGTTTATCCCGGTCACCTTGTGATTCAGGAATATGCAGCGCCTAAAGACATCCCTGAAGAAAAAGCAAAACGCCGTCTAACCGATATTATTCGTGCTGCAATTCAAGTAACCGGTGTTGAAGCGAACAATGTTGTGCTTAAAGTACGTCAGAAGCAGAAAGGTCGCTCTCAATACCAAAAACTGTCTCAAGACTCTTCAAAGATGGAAGTGAATGAGTACGGGGTTAAATTGATCGTTAACCTTCATGATTACCTAGATACCGGCCTATTCCTTGATCATAAACTGACTCGCCGTCGTCTTGGGGAAATGTCAGCAGGAAAGGACTTCTTGAATCTATTTGCTTACACAGGTAGCGCGACGGTTCATGCTGCAGTAGGTGGAGCTCGCTCTACAACAACGGTTGATATGTCGAACACTTATTTAGAGTGGGCAAAAGAGAACATGTCTTTGAATGGTCGAGTAGGTCGTCAACACCAATTTGAACAAGCTGATTGCTTGCAATGGCTTGCGAATGCTAAAGGTGAGTACGACTTGATCTTTATTGATCCGCCAACATTCTCTAATTCAAAGCGTATGGATCAAACGTTTGATGTCCAGCGTGATCATATCCAATTGATGGAAAACCTGAAAAGGCTCCTAAGAGAAGAAGGGACAATTGTTTTCTCAAACAATAAGCGCCAATTTAAAATGGATTTGGAAGGTTTAGAGTCATTAGGTCTTAAAGCGGAGAATATCTCATCTAAGACTTTACCTTTAGACTTTTCTCGAAATAAACATATTCATAATTGCTGGTTAATTACACATAAGTAATAACCTCAATTATTTAGATAGTAAGGACAGTTAAAGTGCTGACACTATACAGTACTGAAGGGTGCCATCTTTGTGAGATGGCATTTGAATTGACGGAACAACTTAACATTAGTCACCTGGTTGAAGTTATAGATATTGCATTTGATGATGTTTTATTTTCTCGTTACGGGGTAACGATACCGGTGCTTAAATTTCAAGAATCAGAACTTAATTGGCCATTCGGCCTTCAAGAACTTAACGATTGGTTAAACAATAATGGCATTACTGACAATACATAACGGGCAACTTGCCTTTGGTGATCACCCACTACTTGATCATGCTGACTTCACTCTACAAGAAAACGAGCGAGTTTGTTTAGTTGGACGTAATGGTGCAGGTAAATCAACGTTAATGAAGATCTTGTCTGGCAATATCATCATGGATGACGGCAAGATGCAGATCACTCAAGATGTTGTTGTTTCTCGTTTAGAGCAAGATCCACCTCGCAATGAACAAGGTACAGTTTATGAATATGTATCTGGTGGTTTGGCTGAAGTAGGTGAGCTGCTTAAGGAATATCACAACTTGCTCGATATTATCGCTGAAGATCCAAGTGAGAAAAACTTAAACCGTTTGACTCGAGTTCAAGAGAAACTTGATCACGCTAATGCTTGGCGTTTTGAAGATCGAGTGAGTAATGTACTTGCGGCGTTAAAATTGACGGCGAATACAAAATTGACCGAACTGTCAGGTGGTTGGCAGCGTAAAGCAGCCTTGGCACGCGCACTTGTCTGTGACCCTGATGTTCTGCTTCTTGATGAGCCGACAAACCACCTTGATGTTGCAACTATTGAATGGCTAGAGACATTTCTTAAAGATTTCCGTGGCTCCATTATCTTCATTTCCCACGATCGCGCTTTTATCAAGTCAATGTCAACGCGCATCGTTGATCTTGATCGTGGCAAGTTAAGCTCTTTCCCGGGTGACTATGAAAATTATCTTCTCGAAAAAGAAGAAGCTTTACGTGTTGAAGAAATGCAAAACGCTGAGTTTGATAAAAAGTTAGCCCAGGAAGAGGTATGGATTCGTCAAGGAATCAAAGCTCGCCGTACGCGTAACGAAGGGCGTGTTCGTGCACTTAAGAAGCTGCGTGAAGAACGACAGAGTCGCCGTGAAGTGCAGGGCAAAGCAAATATTCAAATTGATACATCATCACGTTCGGGCAAAATCGTATTTGAAGCAGAAAATCTTAATTTTGCGTTTGAAGGTAAAACCATTGTTACAGATTTCAGTTTCAATATTATGCGTGGTGACCGTATAGCACTGATTGGTCCAAATGGTTGTGGTAAGAGTACCGTTCTTAAGCTACTTCTTGATCAACTAAAACCTGATTCAGGGCGACTGCATTGTGGCACTAAATTAGAGGTTGCGTATTTTGACCAATATCGTGAGATTCTTGACCCTGAAAAATCAGTAATTGATAATTTAGCGGATGGCAAACAAGAAGTCACAGTCGGTGGCCGCGAGCGTCATGCTCTTAGCTATCTTCAAGATTTCTTATTCTCACCAAAGCGAGCTCGAACTCCAGTTAAAGCGCTATCCGGTGGTGAGAAGAACCGTTTATTGCTTGCACGTATCTTCCTTAAATCTAACAACTTGTTGATTCTTGATGAACCAACCAATGATTTAGATATCGAAACATTGGAACTTTTAGAAGATTTGCTTGCCAACTATGAGGGTACATTGCTTCTGGTTAGTCACGATCGTCAGTTTGTTGATAATACAGTGATGACAAGTTGGATCTTTGAAGGCGATGGTGTCGTTGAAGAATTTGTAGGTGGCTACCATGATGCTCAACAGCAACGAGCACAAGCTCTTCAGTACCGAGAGATTGAAAAGCCAGCAAAGGTAGAAAAAGTTGTTGAGGAAACTCCCAAAACAGTATCACCGAAAGTTAAAACTAAGAAGCTATCCTATAAGCTGCAACGAGAGCTAGAAGCATTACCTGCGCGTTTAGAGGAATTGGAAACCGAGATTGAAACTTTACAGGTAGAAGTTAATGACCCTGATTTTTTCGCAAGATCTGTAGAGCAAACTAAACCTATCTTAGACAAGCTCTCTGCAACCGAGCATGAGCTGGAAGTCGCTTTTGAGCGTTGGGAAGAGCTCGAAGCACTACAACAGGAAAGTTAAGAATTAATGAGTTGTACAAAATTTAAATTAACCACAGTTGCTGCTTTAGTTTTAGCAGCAACTCAAGCAAATGCCGCAATTTATGATGTTGTCGAAGTAACCCCTACGGGATTAACGACTCAAGCAACGGAGTATTTTGGTGTAGCAGTGAAGCCTGAAGACATTGACAAAACAACGGCAACACCTGATGAGTTATTAGGTTGTTTCGGTTCAACTTCATGTTCTGAAAGTACTTATCCAATTGCTGTGGAATCTAGAGTGACTCTAGAAGGCGTGAGTTATCGTGAAGAAGTTCCATTTGCTATGGATAACCGATTCTACTATCTCGAAGATTATGGGAATTTCGAAGATTATTGTGCTGGTTTGTTGCAGTATTCTACATGTGAAGGCTGGAGCTCATTACGTTGGAATACATGGGTGTCTGAACAAGACATGTCTCACGTGAATGCGGAAGCTTTCATAGAAGGTGTTGGTAAAGTTGGATCTTATAATACTGTCATTAACTCAATTGATGAGACGTCTCAGCCAGTTGGAGTTCAATCAGACGGTTCTAGTATCAGACACAATGCCCTAGCTACTGCGACAGTTACAGCTTCTACAGAATCACGAGCTTGGGATTCTATAACTGTAAATGGAAAAGTCTTTAACGTAGGCAGCATATCTACTGCTGTAACTAATGATTACGGTAATTATTTCTCATCAAAAGCAGCGATTTGGAACACAGATAGCTCTGTGCCTGTTTTGTCTGAATGGGGCACAAGTGTCGTCGAGAAAAGAGGCGACTATATGGCACAAGGTAGTATGCGTGCAATTACTTACGATAATGCAAGTGATAAACTTTATACGGTTGGTTACAACGCAAACTATGCAAGCAGTGATATCCAAGACATGAATGCTAGTGTATTTGTAATTGATACTTCCTTAACGAATATTGAACCTCTGACTATTTCAGGTCCTCAGGTAGATTCTGGTGGTGATTATAAATATACCAATAGTGTAGCAACAGATATTAACGATAATTTATTGGTTATCGGGCACGCCAAAAGACGAATTGCAGAAGAAGGTACTCTTGATAATAAAATGTTTATTTCTCAAGTAACTTCTAGCAATAACTCAGCATCTTTACCTACTGCTACTTTCATTGCTGGTGGTATTTTCTTCTCTGGTGTTGGCGGTAATGCACGTTCTGTAAATAACTTTAATGAAATCGTAGGACAAGTTGATGCAGAGTCTATACGTGAAGTAGATGGTAAAGAGAGGCGTCATCGTGGGTTTATTTACCCGTATTATGATGCCGCGACAACCGGTACTGAAGTAACACGTAGGGCTATATTCAAAGATCAAGCTTGGTGGCTAGATGATCTAACTAATGACGGTAATGTTTCAGGAAACAATAATATGTATCGTATCATCGATGCATCTGATATCAACGATGCTGGTGTAATCTCAGCAACTGCATATCGATGCTCTGTTGGTGGAGTAGCACAAGGGTACGATACAACGTCACATAATGCAGAGTGTAAGTTTGGGAGCGGTGGTAATGAAGAAATTGTTGCGGTTAAACTTATTCCAAGAAGTAGTGCTTCTTCAGATGATATCCAAGCTCGTGGTACTGAAGTAGCTAAAGTTGAAAGATCAGGCGCAGGCTCTGGTTTACTTTCTATTGCTCTTTTAGGGTTATTGGGTTTCCGTAGAAAGTTCAAATAATTTAATACTATTTAGCACAAGTTCACGCTTTTGAACTTGTGCTTTTTTTTATCTTGAGAAAATTAAGTTAATGGTCAATCTTTAAAGTTGGAGTTAAAAAACTCCATCGTTGTACGAAAAAATTAATACCCGTATGAGGACTGCACTATGAAGAGACAAAAACGTGATCGCTTAGAACGAGCACAATCTCAAGGCTATAAAGCTGGCTTAAATGGAAGATCTCAGGAAGATTGCCCTTATAATCAAATGGAATCGAGGTCTAATTGGCTAGGTGGTTGGCGAGATGCTAGAGATGATAAGCAGGCAGGTCTCTACAAATAACATGATTTAAATAAGGCTTCTATGATGAAGCCTTATTTAAATCATGTTAATGCACTATAACTAAATAGGTTGATAGAAAATTAAAGGCAATCATTGAGATCACCTTTAATAAAAGAAACTTTATTTAAAAAGCAGAGGTATCTTGGAATAATCCAACTTTTAAATCTTTAGCAACATAAATCTCTTTGCCATCTACAAGCACACGACCATCAGCTAGTCCCATAACTAAACGACGGTTCACAACACGCTTCATGTGAATTTCATAGGTTACTTTCTTAGCTGTAGGCAAAATTTGACCAGTAAATTTCACTTCACCTACACCAAGTGCACGGCCTTTACCTTTGCCGCCAACCCAACCTAAGTAGAAGCCAACTAATTGCCACATAGCGTCAAGCCCTAAACATCCAGGCATTACAGGGTCACCAGGGAAGTGACAGTCAAAGAACCAAAGGTCAGGAGTAATATCCAATTCAGCTAGAATTAGACCTTTACCGAAATCACCCTCAGTTTCAGACATTTTTGTAATGCGATCCATCATCAGCATATTTGGTGCTGGTAATTGTGGACCTTCTGGCCACAGCTCACCTTGGCTAGATGCTAATAGGTCTTCACGAGTGTAAGAATCAGGTTTGTTTTGCATTATCAATTACTCCAATTTTTGATAGGTGCATCTTAGTGAACACGTGTACGCCAAACAAGTCCGATGAGTACTAGACAAACCAGTACTACGAAAATAGAAGCTTAATACGTTCCACGAATCCAGGCGGGTGCTCATGTCTTTCAAAGTTTTCAATACGCTCTGCAATTTTACTCAGAACGTTTTCTTCATTCTCATCTCTAAATGGTTTATTCATTATTAGAGGTATAGCTTCATCAACATTAGAAACAGACCAAATATTAAATTGTCCACTTTTAATGCTTTCTACCAATTCATCTTTTAAAGCAAGATGTTTTAAATTTGAGGTCGGTAAAATTACGCCTTGGTTGCCAGTAAACCCTTGGTGTTTACAAACATTATAGAAGCCTTCAATTTTTTCATTTAAGCCGCCAACAGCTTGTACACGACCAAATTGGTCTACTGCACCAGTAACAGCAATTTGCTGGTTAATAGGGTATTCAGATAGGGCGCTCACTAGTGAACAAAGTTCTGCAAGGGATGCACTGTCGCCATCAACTTCACTATAAGATTGCTCAAATACGATGGAGGCAGAGTAAGGTAGCGGGTCCTCTAAATTGAGTGAGCTACTTACAAATGCTTGCATAATCATCATGCCTTTTGCATGTAAATTACCACCAAGCTCGGCTTTACGCTCAACATCAGCAATATCTCCATCGCCGAAGTGAATAACGCATGAGATACGGGCTGGTTCACCGTAAGAAATTGGGTGACCAGGTACATCGATAACTGTCAGACCATTAACCTGGCCAACTTGCTCACCATCAGTTTCGATAATGACTTGCCCATCGAGAATATCATCCATAGCTCTTTCTGGAAGGTAAGACTCTCGGTAATACTTATGCTCTAATGCGAGAGTGATGTGCTGTGGGGTGATCTCTTGATTGCTTGATTCAATTGCAGCTTCACTTAATAATGAGTTATGCCAGATAGGGCAAAGTGGAACATAGTGCTGATCTTCTGTCTCTCTTGCACCGGCTTTCATTATTGAAAGGATGGAATCATTTGAAAAATTAGGGAGATCAAAACGTGCTTTAAGCCATTTTAAATAACCTAGATACTCTAAAAAGTTTTGGTCTGTTAACTTTAAATCTTGTTCTAACTCGCTGAATAAACAGAAACCTGTTTGTACATCACTATCAAGAAAGTCTAAATCACCTAGTTGTACGCGATCACCAACGACAATTAGCTTTACGTTATAAGTACGAGAAGTGCTGACAGATGATATGTGAACCGGATTACTATTTATATCTTCAATACTTTCACCGAGAAGAGCTGACTTTAAAAGTAACCAGCAGCCTGGATTTGCCAGGATCAAGTTCGCCGATATGATTAAATAACCATTTTCAGCCCTAGAAAGTAACCCAGTACGATGAGCGATGACTTCATTATCTTTCACTTCGACTTGATCAAATAAACTTTCAACTTTGAGAGATTCAGTTCTAATTATTGGTTGAGCTTTATCAGCGGAACAAACCGATAGAGACTCTGAAACAAGCTGACGATAAATTGAATTATCAGGAGCATTAACTAAGAGAACCTTAGATAGATTAGAAAGGCATTCAAATCTTCTAAGAGCTGGCTGAAAGCGTTTTTGAATATCTAAAAAAGAATAAGGAGTAATCTTAGGGAACTGTTCTAACTGAGAACTAAATTGATCGTATTGAGGCGTTACATTTCGCCAGTCTACTTGAGTCATCGAGAATTCTAAAAAAGATAAAGAGGTAGGGAGTATATAGAAAAAGCAATGGGGCTAATAGATGAATATTGAAGCTTGATTCAATATAGTAAAAATAAACATGAAGTTAGTCTGCTTTTCATCCACATTGATTGTTAAAACCAGAAACTTGGGTTACGCTGTCACCATGGTTTAAATTGAGTAGCAATATGAAATATCAACAGTTAGAAAACTTAGAATGCGGTTGGAAATGGCAATATCTAGTCAAAAAATGGAAGGATGGCGTAGCGATTACTCAGTACGTTGATAGTAGTGAAGCTAAAAATGCGGTTGATGAATTATTAAAGTTAGAACATCAACCAACAGGTGTGCTCGAATGGATTAATGACAATATGTCTCCAGACCTGGACAATAAGCTTAAACAAGCGATTCGAGCAAAACGTAAAAGACATTTCAATGCTGAGCAAATACATACAAAGAAAAAATCGATAGATTTGGATTATCGAGTTTGGGAAAAGTTATCTCAGCGTGCAAATGAGCTAGGCTGCACTTTATCAGATGCTATTGAATACCTTGTGAGTGAAGCTTCACGTAGTGAAAAGGCAAGTAAAACGGTTACTAGTTTAAAAGAAGATTTAAGCAAACTATTAGCGGATGATTAGGTGATTTCATGATGTATGTAATTCTGGCTGGTGCCATTTTATTATTTTGGCTTGTGCTTATTGACAGACCTGTACTCAAAGTATTGTTTAGAGATGGAACGATTGAAAAGTCAAAAGGGCACTTCCCCCCATCTTTTAGACATAATGTGGTAGAAATTGGGCGTATAACCCCATTTACTGGAGAGGTAAAAGTTTATTCAAAACGTTCTGGTTACCAACTGAGTTTTTCAAAAACAATACCTAAAGGTGTTCAACAGCGGGTTAGAAACGTTTTTCCTCATAATGGTTTTAAATCGAAAGGCGGCAAGAAAGCTTAAGCCTTTATTAACAACCTCATTTCAGGGTTGGGTTATATCTATCCAAAGTTCAACTTATTAGTCTGATTTATCATAGCCATAGCGACATACTTTGTATTTTAAATGTTATGGAAATTAGAAAAATGAAAGTACTGAGCATATTATTCTTTTTGATAGCACCAGCATTAGCTGATGACTCTGAAATCAACCCCATCGCAAAAAAGATCAAATCCCAAATAGTTAAAAGTCTGGATAAATCTACAATGGAATATCAAGGCTATTGCGATGTTACTATTGAAATGAGACATTTTGATACCCGCGCTAAAATACATAGAGTAAGGACTTCAGGTGATAGAAAGCTTTGCAAGTTTGCCAAAAAATCAGTCAGAATTGGAAAGACTTATAAATATGTATTCCCTGAGAAATTCATAAGGTTGCATATAACCCAATAGCCTTACGCACTATAACTAAAAGTTTTAAAAGAAACATACTGTAAACCGTGAAACATAGACTGAATTACATTAATATATCAGACATATAACTCTGTATCTAAAGATACAAATTACAGCAATATAAAGGGAAATAGGTTGCTTTTAACAAATAAACATTACACACCTGAAGCAATTGAAATTACTAGGAAAATAACAGAACAAGTCCAACACAGGTTCAATCAATGGCTAATTAGCCCTAAATATTCAGTTAATCACGATGATGTAGACTTGCTATTAAGCCTAGAAGGACGATATTGCGAAGATGTTATTTTCGATGAAGCCGACCGAATTTCTCGAAACCAAAGAATTTTACTTCTATGTGAGCAGGAACGAGTCACCGCTAAAAATGAAAAAATTGCCGCGAAGCAAAAAACACTGAAAAGTGTTATTGATGATGTAAGTTCTGCTGCAGAAGATATGTTGTGTGCTAAATTTGATTCTACACTGGTGAGCTCATTGTATACGCACTTGCCTGATTTTAGCCTATTTGCCTCCAGTGCATTTTCACCATCCCTAAGCTTTACTAAACTAAATACTCTGGCAGAATCCAGCCGGCAACTAAGCTCGAGCTTAATTGAATTTGTTTCAAACCCAGAGTTTAGTGAGAAATTCGGAAAAAAGCCTAGATTAATTTCCGATCCCAAAGTCGCTATTGGTCTACTTGGCATAGAAAACTGCCGCATGTTATTTCCTGTAATCATGGCGCAGTCAATGCTTAAATGGTCTGATGATAATACGAAACATATAGCTCCCAAAGTCTGGCAACACCTGGTCGTTACTTCATCAGCTACCAAACTCAGACTACAAGAAACTGTAGCTAAAGAAGAGGACGTAGGAATACTATTAGGGGTTTTAAGAACTTTGCCTCTTTTTCTAATTTGTAATCACTTTACCCAAGTATTTGAAGACGCTCTCGTGACAACGATGATGAAGTATAGAGAAGCTATTGATCAGCGAGAAAAGTACTACGCATGTTCAGAAGTGATGCCAAATCTAGAGTTTTTAGCAGCTGTTATTCAAAGAACGGAATTGAAGATAGCCAAAAAACTAATTAAACATATTGACTGGGATGCTAATAGCTCTTACATCCAACAAGCGTTACTAGAAGATATTGACGATCTACCAATCTCTGAGCGCAGCGTTTACGGAGCCGCTTTAGCACAAGCGAGAGCTTTTTCAATCTATGATTCGCTTGAGAGTAGTCAAATATTTAACGTTAAGCATAAACCATATTGGTTCGCAAATGTTCAAATGTCCAACTCATCGATATCGAAGGTCAAAGCTCACAAGCCTGGTAAACTAACATTACAAATGTAATACACCTTCAATTCTCAGACTTGCTTATGTGACGATGTAACACAAGCAAGTTTTACCTCAAATCGCAGTATTTGTTAACGATCAATTTCAAGCGCTCAAGACAGCGGTTCTACCTTTTATCAAAGGCAAGTGCATACCAACTTCTTTAGTCCTAAGCTTTTTTAATGGTTAGATCTGATTGTAGCAACCCCAAATAAAGCATTAGCCGACTGCGTATTATGTCTGTTTATGTTTAATTCCTCACTCATTTGTAAAATCATGCAACCTCTTGTATTTAGAGGTTTAATTGATGAAGTACAGCGAAATGAGTAGAAACTATATTTTTCGCGCAATGGAATGCCAAATGACCAAGGAAGAGGTCGCAAAATTGTGTTTTAAATCTGTGAGAACAGTCACAGGATGGGACGAAGGAAAACCGATGCCACCTGAATGTAAAAGGCTTATGAGGATGGCGAAAGGTCGGGAACTGAGTGCTAGTGAAGACTGGGAACAGTTTAAAATGCACTATGACAAGTTAGAAACTTCTACAGGGCAGCGAGTAACACCGCAACAAATTTTAGCTGGAATAGCATTATTAGAAATACAATCTGAGTTAGAGATAAGGACTTCAACATACTTAATAAGGGTTGCTAGGGCGCTGGCTAAAATTATGAGGTAAAAATAAAGCTCCGAAAGGAGCTTTTTAGTTTGTTTAGATTAAACAACCTCTAGAGCTTCAGGCCAAATAAAGTAAGGCCCAAAGCGTTTGCTGTATTTGGATTCAGCACCTTGCTCTTTACCGGATTCCGTTAGAGTGTGTTTTCCACCTTCTAATGAAAGGTATCCTTTAGTCACACAGGCTTGAAGAAAGTCGTCAGTTTTAAGCCTATGTTTCTTAGCAAGCTTAGAAGAAGTAATCTTGGCTTGTTCAACAACTGTATTTGATTCTTCAGTAGCAGCTGGTTCGGCAGAGTCAGATGAAACCTTTTCTAATGAAATTCTAACCTCATCACTAATACGAATAATGCGCTGAGCTTCATCGTAAGAATCTTTATAAATCTCTGAGTCTTCATCTCTATCAATGAAGATACCCATCTCATTGTTATTCACCTGGCTGAACTCATACAGGTTCAAGCTAGTGATGATGCAAGAGCTTTCATTCATGTAGCACTTAGCATGAAGGTTCTTGCAGAAACTAGTGCGAACGAAAGATAAGCCTTTAAGCCAGTTAATCTCATCCGGTTGAAGTTCGCTTTTTCCATAAACAATTCTGATGTCGATTTTCAATCGATCTTTATCTTCTAATAGCTCTCTGATTCGGTCATTCAGCTTAAGAAAAGGGCTGATGAGTATCAGTCTTTCTGATGCATTCTTAATGAGCTCTTCGAGGTAGTAATTTGTAGCACTTGTGTTTAAAAACTTAGCCATTTCATATCCTTGACATATAAAAACTAACTCATACAAATTACGATGAGAATAAAGCTAAATCAAGGTGGTCAGCTAATACATCAAACATCACGCACAATGTCTATCTATAGAAATCATCTAGAGTATAAGTAAGCAATGAGTTAGTTACTTCAACTGGGCGTTAAGTATTGAGTCTTCATCAAGAAGAAAGAAGCCGGACTCATTGAGTTCAGCTTTTTCATAAAGGCTAAGCGTATTTATTTTTGTATATTTGGATATCTGAAACTATTTTTGGAAAGCAGACCGAATCTGGAATATTGCGTAAAGCAACAGCTGTTTCTAGATCCAACACATTCTTACGGCATTCTTGAATTAAAGCTTTTTTCTTATCTTTAGGTTGATGCTGGGATATTTTATCAATTACTGGCTTATTTAGAGCGATTATTGCTCTATTTGCTAGCCTTTTCATTTGAGCTTCAAAATTATGACCGCGATAAAAAAGAAACAAATTATCTGGCTTTAATCCCATTTCGTCGAATTTAGAACAATCGACATCTGAGATGTCAACTGCTGGAGCTAGCTGGACGCCTGTATGGGTTGCTTTGAGAATTAGCTTTTTAGCTTCTTCTCTCGAACCTGCTTCAAGTAGCTTAACGAAACTTGGATAGTACTGCTGGCTCCAATCTTTAATTAAATTTTCGAAACAAGGAATTTCGTCTACTATATAGCTACCTGCAATATTACAGCAAAGGTCAAGGAAACCTTTAGGATGATAATATAAGTTTTCAATAGAATATGCATAAGTTTGAAAACAAAATTCACTACTTAGTATTTCCTGATTCAAACTATAATAATTATCATAATCTGAATCCATACATACTAAATAATACTTTCCTAACGTTATCTTACCTTCTTTTAATAAGTTGAGAAGGGTACCTTTACCATTTGCTTTAGCTTCAACTCCAACGGCATCTATGTTAAATCCAACAATGCCTTGTTCTGAAAAAACTCTCCCCCAAAACCTTTTGTCATCGAACCCTTCTACATAAATGTTTATCACAGGAGCTATGCCAAAGACATCATATGCTTCTTCTAGCTGATCATCTTCATCGAAATCTGAGCCACCTATATTGATGTTCATTTGACGCCAACCTCAATACACCTGCTTCTCCACCCGTCCTTAACTAACGAGGGGGAGTGTGTAGCAATAATAAATTGGCTTTTCGGTGCGATATTACGCAAATCATTTATCAGTCGCTTTTGCCATCTTACATGAAGTGATATTTCAGGCTCATCTAATAGGAAAACTTTTACTTTGTCCCTGTAATAATAAGTAGAAAATAATAAATATATTATGGTTTTTTCACCACGGGATAACAATCCCCAATGGATTGGTTCGCCAGAACTGGAACTTGCTAACGTATACTTATTTTGCTCATCTCTAACTAAATATTTATTACTGTCTTCAAAGTATGCGTTCAATATTTCAACGATTTCTTCTATTTCTTGCGAACGCTGCGACGCGTAGTTATATTCTTCAGATAAAACAAGATTGGCAAAGTTATTGCCAGAACTTCGAAGTTCTTTTGCTACGAGTTTATCTAAGTGTGATTCAAGAACTTGCATGAAATCACGACAATAAGAAAAACGCTCGTCAATAGAACTTTTGTATAATTTCCAATAATTACCTGTAAATTCGATACTGGAATTAGCAAGATTGTGCATGCTTTGACGATCTTCTTGAAATAGAAACGCAAGAGGAGCTTTAGTCAAATTTTCACTAAATTCATCAGTATCTAGGTCGTTAGGGATATCAACAGTTTTAAGCCACCGTTCACCTTGTTCATTCTTAGTGTAGCTCACATAATTTTGTGAAAAGTCGTTACTATGAATCGTAAAGTGATCTTGGAGAGAGCACAAAAAATCAAAATCATGAGTATCATCAACTGACTCAAGTATTTCCTTAGTTGCGCTATCGAACTCTTTATCATCAAATGATACTGGCATGAGTAAAGTAGTCATATTTACATCATTTGTAAAAGATACTTTAGACGACCAAAATCTATTTTTTGAAGTAGATGGTTTTCTATTTTTTGCTGTGCTATTTAGACTATCAAAGAGAATGTTTAACAAAGAGCTTTTCCCTGAACCATTAGCACCAGTCAGTAGTGTAACGTCTTCATAGAATGGGATAGTAATTTTTTCTTTGCCCCATAAGTTTAAAATTTCAGCACTAGATATAAACAAAGTCATTCCTAAATGTTAAAGCCTTAACCACTTAAGTGGAAAGCGATAATGTTGGGAATATTTTGCCACAAAAAGTTTGTAAACTATAGCAAAATGCAATTTCAAATCAGTAATGACACGCATCGATAGGAGTTTCTACTATCGTTACCGTCAAAAACCTCAAGCAAGGATTGATGGATACTGATAGATAGGTCGAATTTACCCCCGTGATACAACACGGGGGTTGCTGCCCACAGCGTCGCGCTCGCTGTTCAGCTCTCACGACTCACGCGAAGCTGTGAGCAGAGTAGGAAGAGTTGTTAATTATATGGGTTGCAGTAGCAAAAAGCCCCACTGATGTTGTGAGGCTCTGCTAGGGTGATCTTGGCAATGAAAAGGGCGGGTAAGGTGGTTTCATCGAATCAGCTACGCTGCGCTACTTATCGGGAATTCAACTACATCACACCGAGTTACTTCTGTGGTTTCCCTTATCCCTTCGGGACTATTCAACGACAGACTCAAGTCCTTTTAATGCATCGAGATAATCATTTACTGCCATTTCATTGTTGTAGAGCTTGCGCTTCAGCTTTTCATTTAGCATTCGTTCTTTCTGATATAGCTCGTGATATTTAAGTGCATCATACCCACCTTGAACTAGAGCTTTAGACATCGTAGACGTTCGCGTTAATTCTTTTAGCTTGGATAGCATTTCTTCGTGTTGGTCAGTATCTCTAATCGTAATAGCCATCATTTCCCCTCAATGCCGGTTTGTCCTGATTTTATTATGATAGCATTTTATCCATTTCAATCCAGGCTAAACCACCGATTTGATTGCAGTGATCCTAGGGCAAACAACTTGCCGGTTCGCTTTTTGATAGCATACATAGTTATTCTACATACTGAAAATATCAACCGACTTTTGAACATCTTCAACTCTATTACCCATCAAACCATCATTCTCCGATGCTAACGCAACTCCGCTTGATGTTGGTGGGCACGTTAAAACCCTTGATACAGATTTAGAGCGCACTTGAATCAAACAATCATCAATCAAATTGAAGCGGTAGCCGTAGCGATTTAAAACAGAAGAGCGTATATAAAAGGTGTCTACACCTTTATCTATCCTAAAAACAAAATCAGAATACTCACCAAACCCCTTTGGATAAACCGTTCTACTTACTGACGTAAGATAGACCGCAGTTGAGCCATTGAAGACTGGAAAGGCATCAAAGAAAGGATTTACAGCATCAAAAAGACTTTCAGCAGAAGTTTGAGAATCAACATTGCTAGAATCCAACCGAACAGCACTTTCCCCACTTTCAGTAGGAACGTTTTCAGGTACAGGAACGTAAGCCGAATTGGGTAGAGTAGGCGAGTTGGTATCGGGAGCTGGCGCATCAACCGTTTGAACTTCACCCACATCAGAATCAGATAGTACATTAGTTAAATCCCAGAAAAATTTACCGATAGCTAAAACACCAATAAGCATGGCAAGAATAAATTTAGGTGACTTCAATACCGAAATGTCAGACTGAGTAGAGTTGAAGCCGCCCGTTCCTGTCGACTGATAAAGAGCGAATACATCAATAGGAATTTTCTTATTAGTACTGCTAGCCATATCAGCTTTAGTAGAAGGTGCAGTTTTCGTAGATTTGGGAGGATGGTTATAAATACGAGGCTTACGACTTCGAAAAAAAGTATCCGTGGAACGGTGAGAATAAGCTTCACCAGCACAACCTTTTAGCCAGGTTGGGATTGCAGTGTAATCTGGTGTGAGCATAACAATATCCCATTGATATTTTCTATGTCGCATAAACGCACCATAGAAATCGAACGGGTAGAGCAGTCTGTTATTTTCATCCAATTGAGTACGTTCACAATCATCAACATCACCAACATCGAAAGAGTTAGGGTCTACGGGAAGCCAGCGTGAATAGAATAATTCGGTGAAGTCTTTAGGCAGGTAATCTACAAAGTCTGAGAATGGTTTTTGAAGAAACTTCTCACGTTTAAAACCAGCTTCTGGGCAATATAAATCCTGACATTCATCAATCACAACAAATGCACCAAGAGGCATCCAGTTAAACCAGTTTTGCCAAAGCATTACCCCCTCAGAAGATCGAGTAAAGATCCTAATTAAACGAGCTGATTCAGGAAACTTTTCACCCAAAATTTCCTCTATAGACTCTTTAGGCTTTAAACCTTCAATATTGGTTACAACGATACGACCATCCCTTAGAGCTGGGAGAATTTCGAACCATGTAACATAAGCCGTTTTGTAAGCACCATTAGAGCCATGACGAAAGGAAACAGCCATATCACCACCCCATAATTCTTAAAACAAATGCCGTTGCAAACGCATCGACAACAATCCGAACAGCATCAACCACACCAAGCTGATAGCATGAAAATCGAAGGTCTGCAGGCAACTTATTAAAAGCCATATTTAACACCGTATAGACCTCATACTCAGAAAGAAGTAATGACGCTACGCTATAAGCCATCTTCAACATTTCAATTTTTAAATAGATATAAAGCTTAATGAACCAAAACCAAGCATAAGTAAACGCCTCTAAAATCAGGTCTGGGATTGAAGCAAAAAAGTCATAAATACTGCCAAAAACAGTGACAATATAATCCAGTGCATTGTAGAAATATTCCATAGACTTAACCTTTAGAGCGACCAGAAGAAAGTAAAATAAAACCAGCAAATAGAGTGGCAATGAACAAGATAACCGTTCGAATCATTTCAGTATTATCAGCCCCAAGAGAGCTAAAGAGATTGAAACCAACGTCAACGTCCCAGCGACTTAAAGAAAAGGATGTACCATCATAAGAACCATTAGAAAATGACATTTGCCCGAGCTTTAAAGGGGAATCTTTAAGTTTGTTTTTTAGCTGTATTTCTAATTCTTCAATTTCAGTTTGTATAGTTGTTAGAGAGTTAGTGAGAACCGTACCGGATGAGAAACCATCGCCACCCGTAGGACTTGAAAATGAACCAGATTTACCGAGAGCATCTTCAATAGCCCCTTTGATATCACCCTTAGTCAATCCTTTTTCTGAACCATCGCCAGAACCAGAGTTACCACCAGAGCCAGAGTCACCACCAGAGCCAGAGTCACCACCAGAACCAGAATCACCGCCAGAGCCAGAGTCACCACCAGAACCAGAATCACCGCCAGAGCCAGAGTCACCACCAGAACCAGAATCACCACCAGAACCAGAATCACCGCCAGAGCCAGAGTCACCACCAGAACCAGAATCACCACCAGAGCCAGTATCACCGCCAGAGCCAGTATCACCGCCAGAGCCAGTATCACCGCCAGAGCCAGTATCACCGCCAGAGCCAGTATCACCACCAGAACCAGTATCACCGCCAGAGCCAGTATCACCGCCAGAGCCAGTATCACCACCAGAACCAGTATCACCACCTCCAGTACCTTCTGAACCATCACAAGATTCACCAGTAAAATTGTAATGACCGAAAGGGCGAGGGTCACCATTAACGCCACTCGAAATCCAAGTCCCACCAAGTAAATTGGCACGGCAACTATTACGGCAAACAGCACTAACAGTAGAAGTACCAGCAGGGAACGCGATCGTTCCTACAGAGTCACCCTCTAGTTTTTTACATACCTTTTCACATAGACCAGTTTCAGTATTAAGCTCAGTACCTTCTGGACATTCACCAGCTGTAAACATAGTTGTTGTATAAGAAGATTTTCTACCATAACGCTCAGTGCAATCTTTATCGTTATACCAAAGCAGATTATGACGAATATTATTAGACTGAATTTTCCGACCGCCACTAGTTTTCTTATATCTCCCGTAATATTTACCTGCGGTCACCTTTGAACAAATTCCATTCCCTTGTGCAATGATTCCAGCAATAGTACCCGTTTGCCCTTTAAGTTCGTCAATCTGACTTTGATAAACATAAATAGTTGAAGCTAAGGTTTGGAATGAGAATGTAAGGAATAACAAAAACGGTATAAGTCTTTTCATAATAAACCTAATAAAAAAGGGAGCCGAAGCTCCCAATTAATCAACCTGCTATAACCCCCGTATATACGCCATATAGAAATGAGGCGCACATTAAAGAACCAAGGACAACAGAGATAATCATTACTTACGGAGCCAAGCGACTACCATCCCAAGACCGAAACCAAGAGCGGCAATACCAATCACACCAGAAGTGGTTAGCTCGACCATACCTTTACCAGCATTAACGGCAGCAGTAATAGCTGTTTCATTTGCACTCGGGTCAGCGACCGCAGAGCCAGAAGTTAAAGCCACAGAAGCAAGAAGAATTTTGTTACTAGCGATTTGACGTAATTTCATAATAATTTTCCTAAAAGGATTAACGAAAGTGTTTTAATACTCGACCTAATACATGCCCACCAATGAACGTGATTAAGCTTTGCTGTACAACGAATTCATACAAGGATTTGTCGAATTCCAATAATGACCAATCAAATTGACCATCAACCAAGTGCGTTAACTGCTCTTTAGAGACCAAGACATATTCACAAACGTCACCAGACGATTGTTGCAAAATCCCATCAATAACAGTTACGCAAATAGACATAGCACCTAGACCTGATTACTTAGCTTTCATAAAGCTATCGAAGTGCTTTTTAACTTCTTCATCAACCGGAGCCAGTTTGTTTACCAAAATATCGAGCGGATCATTTGGGTTTGCACCAAAGCTCAATTCATACTCTCGGTTAGCCACGAACGCGCGGGTTTGGATAAGTTGACGTGCATAGTCCACATCAATTTTCAGTGCTTGTTTGTTGAAAGGAATGTCAGTCGAAAAGCCAATTCCAGTTTGTTGGAATTTTTCATGTTCGACTTCTTCTACTGCACGAAGGACGCAAAGTTCCGCAAATTCCATACCAGATTTAGGAAAGCGCTTTATGGCAATACCAGTTATTGTAGGCATATTCTTGACTCCAAAATTTCGATTTTATGTTTAGTGTATTCGTCAGGAACTCCCAACGAGGTTTCAAAGTTTGCTCTGCGATGATGCGTAGGAATTAACAAACCAAACGCTTCACCCAAATCGCCTTCAGTCATGGCAACCACTTCAGAAATGGCTTTACCACATTGGCGGCGAACCCAAGCGATTCGAGCCATAAACTCCAATCCAGCTTTCTTTTTGTTGAGTTCAATTTTCATAGGTTCGGCTGGGTCGATACTGGCTGAAAAGTCACAAAGACCAGCGAACGCAGAAGCGGGCGAGGCGAGTAGTGTTAAATCGCACTTCTTTAATTCCACTTCATTGCGGTACCAAATTACTTCAGGGTCAGAAATGTTTTGTTCGAATTTCTTGTTATAAACACGCCAGTAAACCGCAGAAGTTCTAGAGCCAACGAGCACTGCTTCTTCTGATAATTCACCTGATTGGGAGATGCGCTTATGAGGAACCATTGTTGGCCCGCGTCCACGAGAAGCAGTTCGAAATGCTCCCTCATAAAAACATTTCTCAGCATACTTACAGTCAAAAATTCCGGTGTAGTCATCAACACAAAGATCCAAACGGGCTAGGCGAGTGATACCTAAAAGTGACAGCCACCAATACAGCTTTTTGTGAGTGGTGAACTCGAACAACTTAGAGCAACCAGTACCATTAATTTGCACGTATACCGTGTCATTGTTGCCACCGACACCAACCAAGCCACATTCAACCGTTCCAGTTGAGTCATAAATGACCATTGAATCTTCATAACCATGTAAGCCGCGACCGCGCATTGGTGATAAATGAAAATTGAAGACCCTAGACATGAAGTCATCAAAGCGATGAGCCAAAACCTTACGACATTTGTTACGATGTAACTCGATAGATTTGTCGATTGCTTCAGGTGAATTGACGCGACCATCAACACTTAGCTTTTTAAAAACAGGAAACTGTAAGTTGATAAATTCTTGGTCATTAGAACTGTCTAAATGTTTTAACGAACCATAAGAAAATGAGAACGCTAGATGATCAACTTGCACAGGACGAATTTCATCATGGTACTTGTGAGGTTTTTTAGATGGCATGGAAAACACCTTTAACTAAAAGCTCTTGATAGTTGTCGTCAGTGATTTCAATAATCTGAAATGACACCATGCCGTAATGAACTTCGATGAACTGAAAGAAATCACGCTGAGTTTTAAAAAAGTTATGACCCCAAGGAAAGTAAGCATTGATTCCATGGTTCGGTTCATTGTCGAAGTAGATTGAATCCATGAGTTAAGCCTTAATAACTTTCATTAGAGGCCAAGCAGGAAGAAGTCTATTGAAAGCGTCTTTTGAATCGGCATCAGTCAAAGGCATTGCCTTAGATTTGTTAACTGTAATAACAGGAGTAAGACCAGTATCAGTAACAAGATAATGAGAAAGATAACGAGGAAGAATCCCAGAGCAAACTTGAATAATGTACATAACAACCACCATGACTGATTATTGGAATTGACCGACCAAGTGAGCCATTAACGTCAAGGGCAAACAGCCCAGACTTAGCCGGTCAAAATAAAGCCCGTAAACTGAACGAGCATAAATGCGATATGTCGCAACAGTACATGCGATTAATCGCAACTGTAAAGTGCGAAAAATCGGACTTTTCAGGCTATTATTGAGGAATTACGGAGGAAGTTATGTACACGAATGAACTGTTAGATGCCTACAAAAAGGCTCAAAACTACGTACAAGATAAGCAAGTTGCCCATGATTTGGCACTAGAAGCGAATAAGATTAGTAAAATAAGAAAAGGTGTTCGCCAACTTACTGATGAAGAAGCAGTTTTTTTAGCTTCAGGTGCAGGAGTTGACCCTGAGCTAGCATTGCTTGGTTGCCACGCTGACCGCAATGAAAATCCACAGATTAAGCAGTTATGGGAACACATAGCAAAAAAGTACAACGGGCTAGGATTTAGAGCAATATCAATGGCTTGTACAGGATTGGCGCTGGTTGTAGCGACCCCTAATAAAGCACTAGCCAACTGCGTATTATGTCCGATTATGTCAAATGAATTTAGTTACATATCAACAACTAAGGTATATGAACCCTTTTATAATGAAAGGGTATTATATGCACCATCGAGAAATGACCGAGAATTACATTTTTCGTGAATTTATTTGTCGTTTAAGCAAGGACGAAACGGCAAAATTATGCTTTAAAACTGTGAGGACAATCACAGGATGGGACGAAGGAAAACCCATTCCGCCAGAATGCAAAAGGCTTATGAGAATGGTTAACGGGCGTGAATTGTGCACCAATGACGACTGGAAACACTTCAAAATGCATCATGAACGGTTAGAGCTACCAAACGGGCAAGCGGTCACTGCACAGCAAATATTAGCAGGAATCGCACTATTAGAGATTCAATCAGAAGCAGAAATAAAGACCTCTACATATCTATTAAGGATGGCTAGGAGTCTAGCAAGAATTATGAAATAGACGGGTTCCAGTAGGAGAACGCCCCTCTATTGTTGAGAGGCTCTGCAAGGGTATCTTGGCAGTAAAAGGGGTGTTTTTTATTATGCTTCAAGTGACTAGGTTTTCGCCTAATCACTGACTGGGACATACTTTAAATCATGTGGGCGGCTTATCCCTACGGGGTATCTCCGTGACTCCGCTACGCTACGGGGCGATGCCCAAGTATGCGTATAAATACGCACTAAGAAGACTTAGAAAACCAATCAATAAAACGCCAAAAACCAATAGCTATAAAAGCCCCTAGAAACGAGTCTAAAGCTGACATATGGCTCAAAGCATCAACCAAAAGTAAAACTTGATCATCAGTCATCATAGAATCGTTGTCTTAATAACAACCTTTAATTCTTTCTTAACCTGATTCGTACCCTCTGAGCGAAAAATAGCACCGAGCCACGGTATATCCATAAGCAGTGGAACACCCGAAACAGACTTTCTTTCCTCACTTGATATTAAACCGCCTAGAGCAATGGTTTGCTGGTCTTGAACCTTAACTACAGTGCTTAGTGTTCGCTTATTGGTGATAATATCTGTAGCAATAACTGAATTAGTCACAGAGCTAGATTCCTGATTAATCACAAGCACTACATGATCGCCCATAACATGCGGTGTAACTTCTAGTGAAACCCCCACGTCTTTACGTTCTATCTGCTGAATGGTATTGCCTCCGTCAGTAACTTCACTCGAAGTTAAGAAAGGGACGTTTTGACCAACCGTAATATAGCCGCGTTCTCTATCCATGATGAGCATATTTGGACGTGATAGTAGCTCAGTGTTTTCACTTGATTGAACAGCTTTAACCAACGCTGAGAAATCACCACTATTAAATATGAATAAGTTGTCTACGGCTTTATCAATAGAAGTGGGCTGCGTGACAAATCCAGCTTTTCCCATAGCCAGCTCTAAGTTAACCCCAACATCTTTACTATCACCTAATTCATTTTCTGTAATGATTGCCTCTATGAAAACTTGCTTTTGAYGGCGGTCAATCCCTTGTATAAGCGTATCAATTTTTTCTAATTGCTCAGGCGTACCCGTGACAATAATAGAATTACTCGTTGGTAAAATTTGCACATCATATTGGTCTATGGACTGGTCTTTTAACTGAAGGGTTTGAGTAGCCTTTAACATCGAGTTCATTAAATCGACAACCTTAGTATTTCTTACATGCTCCAAACGATAGAGCTTAACCAGGGGAGGATCTAAAACTTGAATTTGTTCTGAATTAACAGACACAGTATAAACACCATTTGAATACTCAAGAGCATAACCATGTGACCTTAAAACAGAATCAAAGAAAGAGGCATATTCATTAGGCTTTAACTCAGGAGCAGTAAAGCTCACATTACCCGTAACACCTTGACCAAGAACAACCGTCTGACCCGTGTAGCTGGCGAACCATGAGATAAACTCAGCAATAGGCGTATCTTTAGATTCAAAAACTTGTGTTGATGGAGCAACCGCAAAAACTGGCGATGATGTTAAGACAGCAAAGCAAAGAAGTATCGATTTAATAAAGTTAGACTTAACCATGGTATTTACCTTTTTTGTGTCACTGGTGACGGGGCATTAAAACGCTCAATTGACACAAAGCGACCAGTGGCAGAATCACGAAGCGTTGAAAGAACTAAAGTAGGGCGAACACGACAAGCTGAAGCACATTGGTGGAACTCCGCACTCATTGAATCAGGAATCCATAACGTGATTTTCTTAAAGCCTAAATCACGCATTCTCTTTTCATAATCTGCATTTCTACTCATTTGCAATACACCGTTTGAGATTGTTTACCAGCTTGCACCGTTACATTGCAACGCGATAAAGCCTGTAATTCGAAGCCCATAGCCTGCAATTCATTACTGGTTAAAAGCTCACCTTTATTGACCAACTCAAAATATGGAGAAGTGTTAGGCGCATTCATAAAACTTTTAATTGAATAGCCAGCCAGCAAATCTGACAAGTTAACCCCTGAAGATTGAGCTGATTCAACTTGTGTGATTTTTTCCTCATCTACTGGCGGAGCAATAAGCAAGAAGTAGGAAACGGCAACAGCAAACCCAAAAGTAAAAGCCATTGGGCGTGACCATTTTTTTAAATATATTTTAGTGAGTCGCATAAACTTACTCATAGTTAAAGGCATCGAATAACGCCCGTGAGTGTAGTAAGGAGGGAGAACCGAATAAACGCCTGCCGTTCCATGATTCGTTTTATCAGTAAATAAAAAGTCACTGGTGACGGGATGTTTAAAAGCCGAAGTGACAGGAACAACAAGGTGATCAACAAAAGCTTGTTTAGTGTCATAAGCCCAAAATAAAGAGGTGCCGAAAACCCACCATTTATCAACCGTGATGGCTTGAGCGTTATCCCCATATTTCACAATACCCATATGGATTTTAGGCAAACGTCCCTTTAGAACCCCAAAGGAAATCAACTTAATCAAATTAGAAACAATAGGTATTTTCATGCGGTCAAAACGTCTACATATTACAAGGTGCTCACCAAGAGCCAAGCGTGCCTGTTTATCAACAATCGCAATATCTTGAACAATGAAAATAACGTCCCAGCCTAACTTTCGAGCATGTAAAAGCCAGTTGATAACAGGTGCTCGACTTTTATCATTCCAAGTTCGAGAGTTGAACCAAGTGCCGCATTCATCGAGCACTAATAATCCATTTTTACGTTCATCATAAGTTTTATTTCCTTTACCAATAGCAAGCAAATCAGGCAGCGTTGGCTTATCTGGAACTCGCAACAAACGAGCACTTCTAATGTTTTTATTAAACATGGATTTAAGGTTGATATTTAAGTTAGTAGCAACAGGAACGCCACGCTCCAAAGCCTCTCGAATACGACCAACAGCGGTTAATGATTTACCATTGCCTAATTTTCCAGTTACAAAATAAACAGGCATGTATTAGCTCCCTGATAGTTTTTCAATTGCATAAAATTGCCATACCCAAACCCAACGTAAGGCTTTGGCTGAAATAATTGCACCGACTGAAAAGATAGAATTATCAGGTACAACCAAGCTGATCGCATGATCCCATTCAGGTGGGGTGAAAAAATTAAAAACTGAAATCATGCCCAAAATGACACCAATAAAACTAGTCGTAATAAAGGCGACAAAAGTAAAAGTTGCTAAATTCACAGCCACATTGCGACTGACAAACTTGGCAATGTAAACCATCAAAGAGCCAGCCATACCAGCTAAGAATGAGCCAGCCGCAGGTAAAGTAAGGTAGCCAGCAATAGCACCAACAATTGGTAATGGCATAATTAACGCCTCACTGCGATATTAGGAACAACGTCATATAGAATTAAGTCCAAGAACGTCATTAAGGTGACAAAAAACAGGAACAAACCAAATATTTCTTTGAACTTTACAAAAGGCTCACAAGGTAAATATTCGTCATAAAACTTGATTGGCTGACACGCTTGAGCGTCAGGAATGAAGCCCACTATAGAATCTAAGAAATCCGTCAAATCGCTTTCACCAAGAAATGGTGCATCAATCTGACCTTGTATTTCAGTCATTAGAGCAGTATCAGCCGCACTAATGGAATCATCTGTAACCTTGGTAATCTGTGAATAAGCATCCTCCGCAAAAGCAGAGGTTAAACCATGCTCACCTTGACAATTTCGAGGGTCTTCATCAGGGTCACAAGGCTTTATTTTTTCAGACAAACTATCTAAAGCCCCCTCAATTGAAGTGGTTTGACCTTGAATAGCACCTTCGAGAGTGGAGGTTTGACCATCAATTGCATACTTTAAAGTGGAAGTCTGACTCTTAACGGAATTAACAATATTGTTACCATTATTATTAATTGCACCAGTTTGCTGTAACAAAAGTTGCTTCTCAGCGCTATGAATAGCAAAGTCTTGATTCATCTGGTCTACGACTGACTCACCAATCCCAAAAGCATTAGAATTAAGCGTAGACAACTGACCATTAATATCACCAAAACCTAAATTCATATCTTTATTCAATGCATTAGCCGATTCATTGGAATCACGATTCAAGTTACGAATAGCGGTAAGCACTGCCGAATCTGTAGTTTCAGTTGGTTCAACTACGTCAGGCTCAGGTTTCTCAAATGATGGTGGATTAATCTCAACAGGTTTTGGGTCAGGCGGCTCAAAGCCTGAAAAAGGAGGGTCAACAGGGTCAGTAGGATCTAAACCGCCTAAACATTCCGGCCAGTTAGGCATACCAAGAGCGCAATGATTTGGTTGAGTGCAACGAGTCTCCAAAGACTCTAAAAAGTCCGAACATTCAAATGTGAAAATGCCACTCTCAGCAGCACATAATTGCTCTGCCTCAAAAATAGTATCAGTGGTTGATTCACGCTCACAAAAAGGCACATCCACACACTCAAAAGTGTCAGGGTCTAACTCTTGAGGAGCTTCACATGTTTCACACATACCAGTTATAGGATTCAATAAGTCTGGCAATTCACACTCAGGCGGGGGAAGCTCACAAACACCCGTATCAGGGTTAATTTCCTTAGGCAAATCACAAGAAGAACGAGAAGCGGTATAGATACTATGAGTGTACCCACCATTAACAACCACTCTATAGTGATTAGCAGAACGATAGAATCTTACAACTTCTAAATTTGGGTAATTACTTGATTTAGTCCCTGCGCAAGTTGAAGAAAGGATATCATCATCCACAATCATTCCAGAAGATATACAGGGAAAACGATAAGGTCCTAATTTACTACCTATAGCAGAAATACCAGCATAAACATTAAAAGAAACACCCATCATCAATAGGAAAAGAGAGAGGCTTTTTTTAATGCTCATAGTATTAGACCAATTTGAGAGTAAGAAGGAATTGGATGCCTTGACCATCCAAACTTTTAAGCGAATTAGTTGATCGCTTTGCCTGCAAATTTCTTGAATAGGGCAATTAGAGCAAATGCAACAACGACTAAAGTAATGATCGGCCAAGTTGCGGTTTCAAGCTCTGTTACCATCGTACTGATAGACGCAAAAGCATCAGTAACAGGGGTAGGTAATGCAGCATTAGCCGAAGCCGATGCACCAAGAACGATTGCGCCAACAAGTGATAGGCGTAGTTTATTTGCTAAAGTTTTCTTATCCATGAGTAGATACCTCTATTGCTTGTTTAAAAGTTAGGAATTGTTTCCCCAAAACCCAACCGAGTCCCAAAGCACCGACAAGTGTCGATGCCAAGTATTCAATATCTAAAGGGCTCATCGTTGACCTCCAGCGATAAAACCAACACCAATCAATAAAGCCAAAGAAGCCATATAAACCAGCATGTAGAGTTGTTCAAATTGCTCAGCAGTCATGACAAACCCCTAAATATTATTTGTTTTGCTGTGCTGGTAAATCGAATAGGTGGAAGCCGTTTAATGCAACGTGCTTACCATCTTCATTACCAAAACTAAATTCTTTGTATTCAACGTTGAATTGCATTCGCTTACCAACGCATGAATTTAAAACTTCACCTGCTTTACCACCGGCCCAAAGTTCTTGGCTGATTTTTACTTCGATGGTGTTCGTTGGATTAGTTGTGATTAGCTTTAATTTACCGACCGTAGTAGCTTCACCCGTTCCACGAATTGCCTTTGTTTCTTGAATGATATCGGTAGCGTCTAAAATCAAACCTTCTAGTTTCATAATGTATTTCCTTTCTTGACGTAAAATTTTTAAAGATAAAAGCGGGAGTTATTGACACAAGTCCAAGGGCGAAATTAATGGTATGTATCCGGCGGGGCTGCGCCCACCGAACACACTCCATTAAAATCGCCAAAGAGCATCATGGCTTCAAGCTCCTCGACATATTCCATATGAGCTTCATATTCTTGAAAGCGTTTGTCTGCCATACGTTCATATTCCTGTTCAGCCTCAAGAGCATCAAAGAAGTCAGTCACACCGCGCATGATGGTTTGTTGCGATGCTAAGAACTTCTCTTTGTTCTCAACTTTCCAATTGCGGAAACGAGTACAAAGGTAGACTTCTTTGAACAACAAGCCAGAAACACGGGCAGGGGCTTTATCACCAAAGCGAGTGTATTCCTGGCCATCGTGTCCTGTTTCTTCTAGCAGCAATTTTTGAACAGCTTCAGGCGCACCATATTGGAGACGAACGTTTTGAGATTGACGCTTGACCATCACGCCACCCATAGCAAAGCAAAAGTCTTTCCAGTCGCCAACATCGGCAGCCTTTCGAATTTTTTCGAGCATGTAATGCTCTGTTTCATCTAAATCTGATAACACAGCGTCATCCTCTTTGAATTCTTCTCGTAAGCGTCTAAATTCACGCCACACCGAAACAGAAGGCCCACCAATAAATTGAAATTGGCGAATCTGATTTACACGCGCCCAGGTGACAACACGCTCAGCGGCTTCAATACCATTCAGGTTTGAGCCTTTATCTTTGTCGATGTGCTGACCATCAATATTTTTAGAGAGGTATTTGGCGACATACCCAACGGCAGAGCCTTTTGATAGGTCGATGTTTTCAGCCTTGAAACGGTACTTGTCTGCGCCTTTTTCATTAGGGCAATCGACCATGCAAATGCTGTTAAATTTTTTGGTTACGCGGTCACGGTCTTTTGATTCCATGAACAGCAAAAAGTGATGGTGTGGTGTACCGTCTTGGTGTGGCTCAGCGATTCTCATCCCATAAACTTTGATGTCATGCTTAGAAAGCCAGCGTCCTAATTTTTGCCAGTTCTCTAATAAATATTGGTGAGTCTGCTTTGCTGTAGGCTTGCCAGCTTCCAACCATTTAGGATTAACTGAGCCTTTAGAATTAGCATGGAAGCGGCTAGGGGATGTGACCGTATAGAAAACTGAAGAGTGATTTTGTTCAGCGGCTATTTCTTCAAAACCACGCAAACGGACAAACATTTCACCGCGTCTAATCTCAGGGTTAGAAACTGACTTAGCCGCTAAATCCGCAATCGTGAACCAGTTATCAGTATCATTACTGTCATAAGCTACGGTTTGCTCTAATGCTTCGGCATTGGAGGCTCTACGCTCACGAGTACGGTTAACCGAAAAGTCAGAGCAGTAGACCTGCTTATGACGCTGAACTAATGCCAAGTCTCTCGCCACTTGTTCAACATGATAAGCGCACTTTCTGCGAAGTTGACGTCGTAAAAATATCTCATCACTCACACGTTCAACCAGAGATAAAAGCTCACCCTTTAAGCACTTATCTATGATTAATTCGTCCGAAAATTCCAACCCAATTGAATCAAGCAACTGACACGCTTTCATAAAAAGAAACTGAGGCGATTCAATACCGATAAGCTCTTTAGTGAATTTACGTGACTTTGAAAAAGCCAACTCTTTAATTTCATCGTCAGACATAGCCGCGCTATAACCGTATTGATTCAAACGCTTATTGGCATCTTCAATTTGGTGTAAAGCTTCTGTGTAGTTCTTATCATCACAAACAGAATGAAATGATCGCGTCATATGACGGCTAAAATCACCATGACGGAAACAAGCGCGAAAAACATCATCACGCCAGTTTGTAAGAATGTTGAGTTTTGATTGGCGGTAACGCTCAGGAAGATTAAACGATTCAATGTATTCACCGAACGCAGACAAGCGAGGCTTTGTAACGTGCTTAACTGTAGAAACAAAACGCTTATTGGGAACTGGCAAACGAGGCGCAGAGAAATGGCGTGCTGGCTCAACTTGAGGCGAATACAAATGATCCATGATTATTGCCCCACAGCTTCAAGAAGAAAACGCTTACCAGACTCTTCAATAAAAGTTTCAATATCTACCTTTTCAGAAATTGAAATCTTACCATCAAGCAATGCTTCATCAATCAATGGACGGGAAGAAGGATTTTCAAGGTAAATTATTTTGAGTTCATGATAAGAATTTAGTGAGATTTCCTGCTTAGGAGCAAAATGAGCAACAAGAGTTATTAGGATAAACACAATAACAATAGCAGCAAACAATTCAGGATTAACTGATTTAAACATAATCAAGCCTCAACCACTTTCATTAGAGGCCAAGCAGGAAGAAGCCTATTAAAAGCATCTTTTACATCAGCATCAGTGCAAGGCATTGCTTTAGATTTATGAACGGTAATAACTGGAGAAAGACCCGAATCGGTCATTAAGTAATGAGAAAGATAACGAGGAAGAACCCCAGTGCAGACTTGAACAACAAACATAACAACCACCTTGACTGATTATTCTGAATTGGGTTTTGACCGACTAAGCCGAGCTATCAGCGTCAAGGGCAAACAGCCCAGACCTAGCCAGTCAAAAGAGAACCCAAACGACCTAGAGAGAGTCAATCAAGAAGTCGCTTGGGGTTTGATACCGATTTATGGGGATTGTAGTAGCTATTAATGGGGATTGTAAATAGCGCAAATTGGGGATTAAAAGGCTACAATAAGTACAAACGGGAGATTAGACATGTATGCAAACAAACTGTTAGATGCCTACAAAAAGGCTCAAAACTACGTACAAGACAAGCAAATAGCACATGATTTGAACCTTTCACCTCAGAAACTAAGCAAAATACGCAAAGGTGTTCGCTATGTATCTGATGAAGAAGCAATTTTTCTTGCTGAAAATTCAGGAATCGACCCAGAGCTAGCATTGCTTGGTTGTCACGCTGACCGCAATGAAAATCCACAGATAAAACAGCTATGGGAACACATAGCAAAAAAGTATAACGGGCTAGGTTTTTCAGGCATATCAACGGCTTGCGGAGGTTTTGCGTTATGGATGATGCAAGCCAAGGAAGCAGTAAGCCAGTGCGTATTATGTATATTATGTTAAATCTTGAATGAGTGTAATGTTGTACACCACCTCTTTTGCATCTTTTCATTGAACATAAGCTATTTACCATAAAGTATATAATAATCAACAGCTTATTATCTTCGATATAAGTTGTTGATTATTAATGTCACAAAACGTTGAAGAGACTTAGCAATGTTAAATCTTCCAGTCTATTATTGTACATTAGCGTTAAATCTACGAGAGTAAATTTGTTCATGTATAAGGTTGAGAAATGTGGCGACGAGTTTTGGTGTATTCTCGATGTGCAAACCACAATGCCACCACTGCTTTCATTTCGTTGGTTAGAATCTAAGTTAAAAGAAAAAGCACTTGGAACCCAAAAATCTTACATGGACTCAGTCAAGCTGTTCTATGACTTTTGGTTACAGAAACATGGAGTTTCTCTGGATTACTCTTTCTATCGTACCGATTATCAAGACGTAGAAGCCATTATTGTTGAGCTTGATGCCTTTTGGGATTTCCTTATGGCTGACAAGCAAATCACTAATATCACAGCACTCCCGTCTTCTATTATCGCAACCGAAGAAACTAACAGAAAAAAACGTACTGCTGCCAAACACTGTGGCGTGGTATGCAACTTTATTAAGTTCTTAAACTCCAACTACATATCAGCCTCTTACGTAGATGAAGACCGTAACACTCTTCGCAGATTAAGAGCGGAAACCGAGTCGAGATTGAATGAAGCTCGTGAAAAATTCAATAAGTTCAATAACTCTGCCGTTAAAGCCTCTAACAACTTCGATGACTTAAAGAGTTTGACTGAAGAACAATACAAAGATTTCTTCAAGGTACTCCTGCCAAATGTGATGAAGCCGCTCAAAAACGACAAAATGGGAGTTATTGAATGGGAGATGATCAAGCCGAACCCTCTCAATCCTATCGTTACTTATCAAGTTCAAATGCGAAATTACCTCTTAACAAATTTACTTGTTAAATACGGATTGCGCATTGGTGAGTCCCTACTCCTTCGAAAGAACTCGTTTAAAAAGTCACGAACAGTCGAAAACAGTTGGATAATGAGCGTTAGGAATCTAACCGATGATGCATTAGATGATGCTGCCATTGAAGATGAACGAAATAACAAGCCTCAGATTAAGACAAAGTTTAGTAACCGACACATTCACATTACTGCTTATGACTACAAGAACTTGATGACCTATTACAGTTTCATTAGATCGCCAGAAGCCAAGCATGACTTTATCTTTTCATCGAGCACCCGCCCTTTTAAGCCATCGAGTTATTCGACTGTAATGACTCAGTTTAAAGTTTTCACTGAATCGTTTAAGAAGCACTTCCCTGAGCATTTTGATCCCGAGTATGCCGAGTCTATAACAAAAAGTATCTCTCCTCACTGGCTCAGACACACGTGGGCTTTCGGCACAATGGAAAACTTATATGGTGAGCTAAAACAAGAGTTTATTGAGGCTGGCGCAGTGAACATAAAAGGGATAATGGCAGAGGTTAGAGATGAATTAAGGACTCTTGGTGGGTGGTCTGTCAATTCAACCATGCCCTCCAAATATGCTAAACGTTTCGAAATGCGCAAAGCAAATGAAACGCTAATGCGCGTCTACAACAGCCATAAAACTGGCGTTACCCTTTATGAGTTCGATGAGGAACTTCCATGGTAAAGCCAATACAACATTCAACCTTCTAGCAGGTGGCAATAATGAGTAACGTAACGCATCCGCATCTAACGAGTAGCCTAAGCCTTATTCCATCCTTTACTGTAGCTCAAAAAGCCTTTATTGATTGCTTAGATTTGCCTACCGTGTTGGCTATTGACATAGCAGCTCAAGACGATACCTCCCACGTTCAGACAAAAAATGACCGTTGGGAGTATGTAAGGTTGGGACGTATTCATGTTCTCAGGTTTGATCTGTCTCCTGAGTGGAACAGGTTACTGAAATTATTGGTAATAAAATACTCTTCTGGTCACTTAGCCCCAGTTTCACAGGAGAAGTTTTCCACAATTAAGACGTCTATCAAAACGTTAGAGGGCGTCTCCTACGAGGCATTTTATAAATGGCTAAAAGTTCGTGCTGCAGCTGACAATGCCTTCGGATATTTCGAAGTTAAATCGATCACACGATACCTTGTAAGAATGGGGTTCCCAGACTTTGACATTGACGATCTAGAGTCATTGGTGCGCATTCCTGTCCCATCAACTACCGATCCATTCCTTCGCTATCAAGATGTCGAAGCCACAATGCCGACTCATTTCAAAAACCTTATAGTTAATCGGTTGGTTGAGTTCGGCACGCAAGAAGGACTTTCAGCCCTTAGCAACAAACAGCTAAAGGATTTATCTGTCCTCGCCATTTCTTATGCTGTCGGTTGCCGCCCCCAACAGTTTGCAAAGCTGATCGGAGGCTCTGTTAAACTGCATGCAATGAATCATAAAACTGGCTTAAAACGATATTTAATAGCGGTTCCATTGGTGAAACAAAGCGCAGTGACTGACTCTACCACACCCATCGCGTTGAGTAGCGAAATCGGTCGCATTATTGATGAATACAAGAAGAGGTTTGATATTGAAGATGGCGATACTTTGTATCCCTATGATGGCGATAAGAAACATTCATTATCCCAACAAATGCATAAATCTCTCAACGAAGCTCTGCTGTTTATTCAACCTGATGACGTAAAGGTGGCTATCGAAAATGAGCGGATGGATCCCCCTACTTACACGCTCTATGATTTCCGACACAACATTGGTCATAGTATGGCAATGCTTAATGCGTCAGCGGAAGAAATTGCAATGGTGCTTGGTCATGCTTCTACAGTTGCTGCCAGTTATTACATCCAAGCTACCCCAGATATAGCCCTATTGAAACATAAAGCGCTTGGCTCGAACCCTGTTTGGAAAGGCATGATGGGACTGCTTTTAACGGGCTACTCTGTGGGTGAAGCGGAATGGAAGGGATATTTTGTCTCGGGGATCATTCGGGGTACGTTAATAAAGCGCGTTGGGGGATGTAAAAGACACCAAAAAAAGTGTCATCTTCAGAAGGTGCGTAGCTGCTATGGATGCTTTTACTTTAGGCCATTCAGGGATATCAACAAACATAGAAAGGTTCTCGATATCATAACTGAAGAATTGATTGATGTTGTTGATGTGTCGCAGGAAGGTCAAGGTGTACTTAACCCTCTTATTGATACTGCAACCCAGACTAAAAACGAAGTTGAAATGGTGATTAACCGCCTTGAGGGTGGCTTTCGATGAAACAAAACTACGAACAGCTAAATAGTTTTATATCCCTGAATAAGTCGTTCTTCGAGGATGCACTTTTACCTGAGATTAATGCAAGTAACGAAAAATACTCTTGGGATTCTAATTACTGGACACTGGGAGGTGCTTCCTCAGGCGTGTTTGCGACCAACCTAGCACAAATAAATTTTGTTCAAATCCAAAGTAATAAGACGAAAGGTCTCTTCAAAGATGATGAAGATAAATTAGATACTGTTGGCCTAAATCCAGTTTTTTCTGAATTTATAAAGGCTTATTGTGCGTCACTGTTCCGTGATAAAACAGCATCTGGTTCGGTTGTACGTAACACGCACTTGTTCTTTAAGCGTGTCTATGTGCGTATGTTGATGAATGGAATTGAACCTCATCCTGTTAATATCACTTCAGAATTTGTGCAGGAAGCTGTTGACCTATGTGCTCAATCCCGAACAGGCAAATCAGCAGATATTAATGCGTCTAATGACTACATACTAGCGAACCAAATTATCAAAGAATTGAACTATCTTGGAATAACCCAAACCGTATTAGAGATTGAGACAAAACAAACGAGCATTTCACTGAATTACACTGAGCAAGTTAAGAATGAACAGAAGCGAAAAGGTGAAGCTAAAAATAATAAAGATAAAAATCTGTCCATTCAAACCTTCTTAAATATCGTTGCATTACGTTCTTTAGTTCAAAATGATGGAGAAAAAATCGTTCTCAACTTTGTATTGTTACTGATGGTGACAGGCTTTCGTCATATGGAAGCTGCAACTGTCCGATATAGCAACTTTAAAGTTGTGGAAATTAGTGACCCTCACACGAGAGATGCCATGGAGAAACGTGGCTTAACTACCTTTTTTGTGGGGCTCAAATACGGTGGTAGAAAACAGGCTGGGGTTCGGACACACTGGTTTGAGCCGATGACCGTCGATTTACTCGAAGAAATTTTAGTCGACACGATATGTCTCACCGAGAAACTTCGTCGTCAAGTAGAACATATAAGAACCACTGATTTTAAATCGCTTCTACCGTTTTCATGGGTTGGCAATCATATTCCTGAGGTTATTGATTTACGCCCCTACTTCGCTAATCTCGATTTAATCGTCGATGATGTTTACGAGTCTTATGCGAAAACAGTGGTTTCGCGTGGTCGCAGTGCGGCACGAGACTACGCCAACAAAAAAATGTTGGGCTTTGGAGTACACCCCGCTTCAGAAGTTGATACCGGAAAAAGTCATGGTAAAGAAAAGCGATACAACTACAGTGATATCGATACGTTCGTTAAAGCGTGCTTGGAGGCAGATGTTGGGACTTCATCGGACTTAATTTGGCGATATACAGACTCTGGTAGTAAAGAAGTTATTAGCACGTCATACGAAAAACTACTGTTTATCATCCCCTTAGGTAGTGCGAACCTAACCCGACAAGCCGCTCTAAAAGTTCTTCCACAGGTAATTGACGTAGGCGTAATCAATCCTTTTTTAGGATATGGACAAACTGGGAATCGTAAGCGCAGTATTTTTGCGAAATACAATTTGACCAATGAGAATGGCGGGATTGACATGATGTATTCACACTGCCCAAGGCATGGGATCAATACATTTTATGCATTAGCCGATGTTTCCGACCATCTTCAAGCGATGTTTATGGGGCGCAACGATATCAATCAAAATAAGAGTTATCAGCACCTTAGCTTTGAAGATCGTGTTGTTTCTACCGAGCTGGTTTCGTTTGATAATGCTAAACAGATTGCCACCGAAGGAAAAGCTTTGGAGGCGGTGAAGGAGCAAGCTTCCATAAAAATCAACCCAAACCTTACCCCCTCAAATGCACTTGCGCAAACACTCGGCACACAGACGACAAGCGAAGATAAAGCCTCATTCATAGTCGATTTGTCTAGCAATAGTTCAAGCGATGTATTCGCGGAGTTTGGTGAACTGTTTGACTTGATCGATGAAGAAGAAATGGATGATAAGTCATCCCTATCCAGAAAAGAAACTGAAGTTGGTCCCCACTCAGATCTACACGAAATGTACCTTGGAAACTGTATGCGTAAAGTGTCAACGTTTCAGTGCCCTTATAATATGAAGTGCCAAGACGGAGCGCCCTGTGCTTATTTTACCCTCACTGGAAGATCTGATGAGGAATACAAAATTAGGCAGCTCGGTGAAGGAATTGCTTCTCAAATTGCTATCGTTAATCATATGGAGTTAACTGGAGAACTTTCTTTCGAGGAGTGTGAAGAGATACTTGGTGAGCTTCACTCTCGTCAAGATAATGTCTCATATCATGAGAATCAGTCTGATACCCTAGCCAGAGAGAAGGTATTTATAAATTTGGCGGCATTAGATGGGAATCGAAAACCAAAAATGCTTTCAGAAATATTTGCGGTTGCCCAGCGTGAAATAAAAGCTATGAAGGTATTGGAGTCCAAACGTAATGAGGAACTCCATGTTACTCCTATCTCAACGAATATCGCGAAGCTTTAGCTATACTCTCAAGGAAAATCGGTGAAGCCTAACGAATACTGAGCTTTACGAGTAGCTCAAAGATTTTACTTGAACGCAAAAATTTGTAAGAGGCATTGATTACACAAAGTGTCATCGATGCTCTACCAGACCATTCGGAGTTAATCAAATATGAGTAAAAAACTCAAAGGTAACGAGCTTGATACTCGAATCGAGCATGAGCTATTAGACATGCTTAGTGAAGGCTACGAGCGCTCTCCAATAACTCAGGCAAATCTCTACAGAAGGCTCAAAGATAAGGGCTTAATCAACAGTAAAGCCACGTTAACTAGCCGCAAAGACTTGATAGAAAAGTTTGCAAAAGACCAAATCGATTCACTGGGTGGAACGTTTGGCGAAAGCGTCAAAAGTTCGCGCTCTATGAGTAGGAAGGAGCTGGAGACAGCTAATGCTAATCTCAATGACCAAGTTAGAGAATCAAGGCGCATGGTTCAACAAAACACGGTTTGTATTTTGAATATGATTAAAGTGATTCGCGCACAAACCACAGTCAAGAATATAGAGCGCTGCTTGTCTCCATATCTTATCCGAGAACTTCATGAGCTAAAAATGACTGATAAATCAAATGATGATGACTCATTTAAATAAGTTTCTCTCCGCAGATTCTACGACACTTGAGTGGATGACTTATGGTGGAGAACCGAGTAAGACTGAGATTTTTCTTCAATGAAAAATAGGATCAAGTGCTCTCAATAAAGTGACAGTAAAGTTGAAACTAATTGTTGCCCTCTTTCCCGCTGGGAAATAGGGAAAAACTTCTCAGCTGCTTTCCAAATCATAAAAATTTCTTGCAGTTGAACTGTTGTCAAATTTGCAATACTTGCCTAAGCGACGAAACAGTTCAGTTGTTGCTGATTTTGAAACAGGTCTCACCTGCTCCAATTGTGCAACAGCTTGTTGCACAATTTTCCTAAAGCACTTCTGCTCCAAAACGTGTTTGCGCAACAAAACAAGTGTTCTCAGTTGCTTGGACTGTATTTTCAAAATGTGTTGTGCGCTTCACTTTCATAACGATAAATCACTACTCACATAGCCATGCTTGTCACTTATATCTGCAATGCACAAAAAGCATTTTTCACCTAAGAATAAATTGAATAATCTTATGCCAACACATGGAGACAGTATGAAGGACGTTCGAAACCAACGAGAAAAAAATATGAACCATCAAGAACAACTTGCTCAAATCAAAGCAGAGAGAAAGATAACTAATCAAGAAGAAAAAGCCGAACGCGAGCTTCTATATATTCAATCTTCATGGTACCAAAAGACAGCCTACACCGTAATCGGATCAATCCTAATTCTGGGAGCTTCTGATCTGATTTTTAACGCACTGTATAGTAGTGGTTACTCCTTCCGATTAAACGCCTTTAGCTTCAGCTTTAGCTCTTCTCTAATCACCTTTTCACTTTTATGGTGGTTCGCATATTCACGATGTAAAACGAAGATTGGCCGAAACATAAAATTGGTTACCATTGGCCTTTGGGCAGCTTTGGCGGCATTTAGCTACTTCATGATTTACGGGGCTGTCCGTAAGGCCGATATCCTTTATGGCCACTTAGAAACTATCCCAACTCCAGATGGTCTCAGCTTATCGATGACTACTGGGATAGTTGTTGGGTTAATTTGTAGCGTTTTGGTTGGCAATTCGATGCGAGAGTACATCTACAAAGCCACATAATCCAAAATGGAATCTCAGTAAAAACTAAGTGCTAAGTTTTACAATAGGTCTTATACATCGACTAGCTCAACTTCTTAATCACAGTTACATCCACTGGTGCTTTGTCTGAACTAGCAAATTGAAATACAAGAGTACTGATATAAGTAAGATACTGTTTGGAATTCTGATATCTACACTCTAGACCAACTACACTAACGCATTTATGTCCAATGGCGTGCCAGATCAATCACAGCTAGCATGTTTGTGCCCCATTGTGTGTTTCGGTCAGTCAGTTAGCAATGTTCAGTATTTGTTAGGGCATCAGAGTCCTAAAACTTCGACTCATTACGCACATCGTTGATATAGGTAAGTACTAATGTGGCTGCGTTGGTTAGTGGAGTTAGTCACGGGTAGAACTGAAAACAGTGGGTATAACGCTCGCTGTTTTTTGGTGCTTTGAGGAAGAATTTGTAGGTATCTGGTGAGCATTAATCAATGTAACATTATGTTATACCTTGAGCATATTAGTAGCTAACAGAGGAAGTGAATAACTTGGATTGTTATAGAAAGAAAATATCAGCAGACGCAAAACTTACTGATCAAGATGGTAAATCGATTATGGTTGATTGCTCTGTTACATTACCCTTGCTTTTTGGTCAGCCTGCAGAGGTCCGAGTTGGAATTCCAAATGAGGCAATGCCTATACCGAACCTCAAGACTCCTTGGCAGATTAAAACTCTTCAAGGGACTGAAATAATTACTTTAGAAGATGTTCATTACCGAAGCTTAACTACCGATACCCTTTTAAAAAGAAAACTTGGTTCAACCCCAGTAGGTCTGAGTCATATAAAAAGTTTGACGATTGAAATGCCTCTTAATTCGTCTGATTATAGCTTTTCAATTTACATATCTGATACTGAATATTTTAATACATTACGTCTAGAAGATGGTCTAAATGGCATTAGCCAAATAGCTATGTTCAGTCACCCAACTCTTGGCGAAATTGTTTTACAAAAATATAGTATTGAATCCGCAATGCTTAATGATAGTGGCTCATTAAAGCTACATGGCTATAGGCTAGAAGTTGAATATTGCAGACCTAATACTACCCCTGAATCTATCATTAATATAATCCAGCCCTTACTTGATATATTGTCTTTTGTTTCACGCCAAAGAGTGTTGGTTTTAGGTTGGGAACATCAAACGGGAAATGAATATATTAGACACTGGAAATATCCACTAAATGCGATACAGACTAATTATGCTTTATATGAGCCTCGATCTTTTTTAGTGAGCCGTAAAGTTGATGAGCTAGAAAAAATGATCAATATAGGTTTATCGAATTATTATGGATTGGAAGACTCAGAACAGGATATGGTACATAAACTTAGCTTTGTTCTTTGTTCATCAGTGCAACGTAGAGATGATGCTAAATATATGGCCTTATTCACAGCTTTGGAGTCTTATGCTAAAAAACTGAGCCTTACATTAGAGCTAGATAAAACAAGGTCAAAATCCATTCAATTAATAAAAGGAGCGGCAAATCCACATCAAAAAGTCGACCATGAAGTATACCAAATGCTAATGAACCTAACTTCAGACATTAAAAAAACTTCTGCTGCTGACTCAATCGATAATTTCTTATCTAAACATCGAGTTTTTAAAGAAGATCTTTGGTCAATCCGAGGAAAAAGTGGATTGCTTAATATTAGAAATCACTTAGCACATGAAGGTAATCATAATGTTGACCATCAAGGATTGGCAGTTGCAACTTTACATCTAACGATACTCATTGAAAGAGTTATTTTAGGGGGTCTTAACTTCAAGCTTGAATCATCTGTTCAATGGGAGCTAAAACAGGAACCTTGGCTCAATTTTGAGTACGCGAATAGATTAAAAAATTTAATTATACTCAACTAAAATCCTAGATCGATGGGTCGGTCACACCAGACTTGCCCTGTAATCTCGCTCTAAGGCTTATCCTGTCTAACTTTTTACATGATGTAGTTCCTGTAATTAGACATTGATAAACCCCCAGCTAAGCTGGGGTGACTCGCATAGGTTTGACCGTGACAACGGTATATGTAACTTCTTTTCTCGACCAAAAGTAAAGAGGAAACAACCTATGCGAGACTATAAGAGTCTGTCCCATACCCGGTGGGATTGTAAATACCACGTGGTATTTATCCCGAAGAAAAGACAAAAGTTGATTTACGGTGCAATCCGAAAACATTTAGGTGCAACATTTCATGAGTTAGCCAAGCGCAAAGGTGTAACGATTGAAAAGGGGCATTTGATGAAAGATCATGTCCACATGTGTATCAGTGCTCCACCAAAGTACTCAGTATCGAATATTGTAGGTTATCTCAAAGGAAAAAGTGCCATATCGATAGCCAGAAAATTCCGAGGGAAGCAAAAAAATTTTAATGGTGAGCATTTTTGGGCAAGGGGTTATTTTGTATCGACAGTCGGTTTGGATGAAGCGACAGTGATTGAATACATTAGAAACCAAGAACAAGAAGATGAGCATCGAGACCAATTGAAGTTTGGGATCTAGCGCCTTGGGCGCTTACTTGAGCCCTTAGAGGGCGTCCACCAATAAGCCTCCGGCTTTGCCGGAGGTCATTTAACTATCGCAACGGCGTCGTCGGTGTTGTCTCTATTCGGTTGTTCGTCCTTCACTAATTTAAGCTATGACTCTAAACGATTTTTGTCCAGAAACTTGCTGGACCTCGATAGTTACACCTTGTTGAACTCACCGAATAAGAGATAGTAATCAAAAATACCAAATAGTAACAATTTAGGAAGACTACAGACCAAATCTAAATGTAGTCGCGCCCTTAGGCTTCACGTTTTGCTCTTTAGCAATGACAAGATAAGTTCCTTTCTTTCCTCTTCCGTCATTTGAGCAACAAGGCACGCTATTTCTGCAGAGCTTTCATCTTCACAGAAAAAGAAACTTAAAGGCACGCCTAATTCATCAGCCAATAGCTTTAAGGTTCTTACATCTGGTGTATGTTTGCCCTTTTCATATTGATTCATTCTAGGGCTAGCTGAACTTTCATCCATACCTATGCACACTCCCAACGATTTTTGCGAGAGTTTTGCTTTTTTACGAGCTTCTTTGAGCCGTACTGGAATTGGGTTTTCGAATGGCACTTGAGTTTCATGTCTCTGATCTCATGGTAACTAAGATTTTCTTAGTTTTACCTATTTCTGTATACTAAGCAATTCTTAGTATTTAAGTGGTGTGACCGGTACATGAAGCGTTTTTTTAAAATCAGTGATGAAATGCACAAGCTATTGATCGAAAAGGAGATGGATGGTTTCTTGGTAGTTGAATTGAGAGATGCATTTGTTTCTATTGATGACTCCTACGTTGATCTAGATGATGCTCGTCGTAAGATTTACCGACAAATCTTACGCTTTATGAAAAACAATTGGCTTAGAAGTGAAGGTTCAGGGCAAAAGAAACGCTACTTTCAAACCGACCTATTCAAAAAACTTCAGGCCGATACGGTGCTAGAAAACACTAACATTTCCATTTCCGCTTCGTCTGATTACTCGGTATTAAGACATGAGCGCAACCAATATAAAGGTGAGCTAGAAATAGTCTTTGGGGAAATTAGTGAGTATCAATCGACCTGTAGTCGCTTTCCTGAACTGGAACCAAAGCTATCGCCACTTCTTGAGCAAGCGCGAGAAAATTCTGCACAGCTATTAGGAAGAGTGAATGCACTAACGAACGTACTTAAAACACTTTCTGAGCACAGTTCATCATGCTAAGGCAGTGGCAGGCCGAATGCTCAGAAAAGGCATTACAGAAATACAGTTCACACCAACAGCACTTCTTCTGCCAAGCGACGCCAGGGGCCGGAAAAACGGTACTGGCTGCTACGGTCGCTTCAAGATTACTGCAAGAAGATATGGTCGATATTGTTCTGTGCTTTGCTCCGTCTTTAACGGTCTCTGATGGAATTAAAAAAACCTTTTCTCAGACTCTTAATTGTTCTTTTAATGGTGGATTAGGCTCTATTGGACAGTCTCTTACCTATCAGTCAATTCAATTTCTTAATGATGAATTTTGGCAGACATTGTGTAATCACCGAGTATTTGTCGTCTTTGATGAGATACACCATTGCTCTGGTAATGAGATAGAAAATGCGAATGTTTGGGGGCAACAAGTCCTGACTAAGATTCAAGGGTTGGCAACGTATACCCTTGCGCTTTCTGGGACGCCATGGCGTTCGGACTCTTTACCGATTGCTTTAGGTGAGTACAGCGACCCTGATGGAAAACTGCTAGTTGATTATCAATATACGCTCAAGCAAGCAATTACTGACAAGGTTTGCAGGGCACCAAAGATTGTTTTGGTCGATAACGAACACCTGACAGTGACCAATGACGAAAGGACAGAATCGTTTTTCTCGATACTGGAAATGATTAAGCAGACTAAGACCTCTTATCAGAGCGTCATTCATAACCAGGATGCGATGGAGCACCTGCTTGGGTTAGGTTGTAAGAAGCTTGCAGAAATCCGAAAAAAAACACCAAATGCAGGAGGTTTAGTTGTCGCGGCCTCAATTCAGCATGCGCAAGCAATTAAAAAGCTCCTTTCTGAAAAGTACGCACAATCGGTCTCAATCGTGACCTACCGGCATGATGAGCCTTTAGCTGAGATTGAACGGTACAGACGAAGTGATACTCAGTGGATTGTTAGCGTTGGAATGATTAGTGAAGGGACTGATATTCCGCGCCTTCAAGTGTGTTGTCATATGAGTTCGGTCAAAACCGAATTGTATTTTAGACAAGTGCTTGGACGAATCCTTCGAGTGAATTCCACTGACGAGCAGCAGGCATGGTTATTTACTTTTGCTGAGCAAAGTTTGATAGAGTATGCCGAGAGGATTGAACAAGATATTCCTGAGTCGTGCATGTATGCAAAGTGGGACAAGCTTGCTGAAATTGAATCAGATAATAAACGTAACCATCTGATTCAAAATGGATCACTAGAGGAGCGAGAAGCCGTAGATTCAAAGCAAACATGGTGTAGCCAGACGAGCAGTATTCATGATGTTGAGGGAGTACTTGGTGCATTTGATGAACTAAGGCTTGGGGCGTTTAGGCAGAGAGTTATTTCTGCTTTTTTGGTTTAGTGAGGCCCAAACACGCTAATGCCCAGGTCCTTACCTGCGGGGAAACTTAAGTGTTTTAGAAAGCATATTATTAATAGCCATTGGTAATGATCTCAGACTCAATCTCTAATATGTTTATACTTAGTTACAGATCATATTGCTGCTCATTTACTAGACTAAGCATAACAGCACACAAAGGTGGACAAATGAACTACTTCGCAGAGGACCCCTTCTAGGTAATGTAAACCTGGAGGGTAAATGAGAAAGCTAAAACAGCAGTACCGAAACCGTATCAAATACCAACGGATATATATCAGGGATGTTTATCCAAGCGTCCGGAGTGAAACTCACAAGCACTTTTCAACAAAACAGGAAAAAAGCTACTTTTTTCATCATAAGATTGAGTGTAAAGGCTACCCGGTAAAGCTACGAGCTGCGCGAGGAAGATCTTTGGCTAACCCATGGGATGACTATCCTGCGTATTTATATGGTCTAGCAAAAAGTTGGAAGCATAATTCCAAACGGAGTTATCAGTACTACAAGTAAATCTAACGATTATAAAGCTCTTCGTTTGCGGAGCTTTTCTTTTTTGAATGCTAGAAACGACAAGAGCCGCTAAAATTAGTGGCTCAATACGCTATGAACGAAAGATAACTGGGCAATCGTATGCCCTCGATGGGCTGCTTTTCAATTTCGCTATGTTCAAATAAATGCTATTATTTCTGGTCATATAGTAAAAAGCAGCTCAATGGAAAAGCAGGGATACCGAAGCTCTCAACAACCATGAACCAAATGGACTAATTTAGTCAAATCACTGACTCACATTTGCCCCAAAACGAGCTAGAGTAGATACTTATTTACATTTTGTCATGTGCGAGTTTTACCTACTAAAACTTATCTACCTTTCGATTTCAGTTTGCTCACCCTGTAATGTGATACAGAGTGATAGTCATAGCTGTCTAGTTGGAACGTAATCGAAACCTTTTCGAGTTTTATGGCCTCGCTCAGAAACCATGTATAAGTGTTTCTTAGCCCGAGAACCAATCACATACAAGAGACGTCTAGCAACATAATTTGCATGCTGATTACTAACGTATACATCGTTCCAATGCGGTATTTTTCCTTCTAACAAACCAGTACAGATGACAACATCATATTCATCCCCCTTAGTTGAGTGGCATGTAGTAATCTTGACACCTTTGGACTTACCGAAAAACCTCTTTAAATCATGTGCTCGATAATCCATATCGTGTTTTTCCATCCTAATTTTTGTCGCATCAATTAAGCTGTCTAAACTCGATTTAGCAGTCTTATTGGCCGCAATATTTAAACCAATAAGGTGACTGAACTCCAACACAATGGATTCAATCCAATCTGTTATGCTTTGATCAATTGAAATATTAAAGCCGTTAACGATTTTGAGTATTTGTTTGTGCTCACCACTAACGTTCAAACCACATTCTTCTAGCCCCTCGATCAAAGTATTGGTAAGCCTCCGTCGTCTGAGATAATTTTCCATACACGCTTCATTCAACACTAATTTCACTAGGTTCAACCACATGTTGTCTTCATTCTTAGGTATTGGTGAAACAACTACCCCATCGATTGAGTAACCTTTATCAAGTTTATCTAACTCTTTAGACATTTGAATAACATCAAACCAACTAGGACATAAAACTACAATCTCATCAGCAGAAATACTGTTTTTTATATGAGACTGAATAACTTCATGAATAAAGTTTGAAAGTTGGCTCTTGTCGATACTTTGCTCTAAGTGCACGACGGATTCGAATTCTTTTAAGTAAGATTTTGACTCAATGTCGAGCCCTCCATCCTGATATTTCTTGTAAAAATCAATTATCCGTTGACTGCTACGAAAACAGCCTGTGAGACTCAAATTATGTAAGGTGTCCAAAGCGAAATAATCAATTAACTCTGCTTTACCTTTAACTTCAGCACCCAATCCAGTATAGATAGCTTGTTCTTGGTCACCTATGAATGTGATGTTGCTCTTACGTTCACTGATAATTAGCTTGAGAATTTCATATTGTAATAAAGATGTATCTTGATACTCATCGACCAAGATATGTTTAATGAAAAAAGCGAGTCTACTTCTTACCCCATCGTAATGTGAAAGCAACTTGAAACTCATATTTAAGATTAGGTCAAAATCTATTTTTTTATTATCTCTTAGGTACTTATGATACTCATCAACAAGTTTGTATTGGGGTGATTTTATATCTGAATAGTGATTGCTATAGTCTAGATCCAATCTCGTGACGACATTAGCAAAAGGACCTAACCCATACTTTTCCTTCAATTCGGAAAGTAAACGTTCTCTTTCATGCTCATCTATTACCACATAACCTTTGCAAAGCCTCGGGATGAAATTTATATTTGGCTTGATAATCCACTGAAGACAAAATGAGTGTATCGTTCCTACCCAAAGTGATTCATCAGTGATTCCAAAGGATAGCAAACGATCTGTAATTGTATCGGCAGCTATATTCGTATATGTGAGGGCTATAATCTTTCTTTTTTTGATACCTAAATCGTCTTTATTTTTAAGCATATAAGCAAGTTTAGATACCAAAGTCTTAGTTTTTCCGGAACCAGGACAGGCAGTCAATAAGAGATTACCGTTGTACTCAACAGCATCTCTCTGCTCATCTGTTAATTTTTTAAAGGGCATATAGTTTTACAAACCTTGAAAAAGAATCATCCATCATTCCACTGTAGATTTTTAAACAATCTTGTAAGTCTGGAATATGCTCAAATATCGCTTTATCTTCTTCTTTCAAGTCCTCTATATTGTGGTTAAGCATCTTCCACCAAATGTCTTCCAAATTTCTGCCACTTAATGAGAACTTTAAAGCTTCTAAGATATATGTTGGTATTTGCACTCCATTATCAGATTTTTGCGCTAGCTCGGTTGCAAACCAACCTTTTCCTATTTTTTTTGCTAGCTTTAGAACGGAATCGTAACGCAACGCCTTGTCATCGCTAGATAAATTTGCCCAAACTCTCTTTTTGTCAGCTTCACGTTTATATTCTAAATCGACAATATCAGCGAACATTTCAAAATTATCGTCATAATCGATAACTTCAGTTTCGAAGGTGTTTTCTGCATAGAACGCTTGTATATATTTGTTTTCTTTAGTGTACTCGTCGAGCTCTTGCTTTCTCGATTCTCCGCTTTCTTGTGCTGCCATTTGCGCTTTAATGTAGGCTTCATTGGCGAATGTGCCGTTTTCTTCAGTAATGTACGCTTTGTCTAGATCCGTCAAAATCGCACAGAAGTTTTTTAACCTATCTTCGCTAAATAGGTTGCATATATGCTTAAAAACAGTTCCATCAACTTTTACTAAGCTAACTCCCATCTCATCAAGTGTAACTCCGAGCGTTTGCTTTATCATTTCAGGTATTAAGATAAGTTCAGCGTCTCCCTCTACTAAAATGGCACTTTTTGCGAACAGTACATCACTTCTGATTGCATCTAAGTACCGTTCCATTCTGTTTACTTCGGAGGGCTCAAGCCCCTTTGCTGGCGAGTAGACTTCCGTATTTGTCATCTTCCTAGACAAAATATTCATCGAAGATATCTTTGATGCAGAGCTTATCTGTGTAGAGTGAGTCGAAACAAATACTTGTGTGTTGTTGAAGTTGAAGTTATCGAACAAGGTCTTTTGAATGTGGTTGTGTATGTGAGCTTCTGGTTCTTCAATAAGTAAAAAGTGCGTTATATGCTCATCACTGTCCCTTATCGCCTCGTATTCATAAAGTTTTAGTGCTAGGTATATAAGGTTAGCTCCTCCCAAGCTAAGGTCTTCGATTCTTCCAGTTCCGGTATAGTGCTGAGAGTCTTCAACGACAAGGCCTAGAGATTGAACTAACTCCGTAAAATTTTCTGGAAGTTGAGACGATACATTAATTTTTGGAGAGTAAGTTGAACCTACAGTGTTGAGCAGCGAACTAGAGATACTTCGACTTAGTGCGTCTATTTCTGGGATAGCGGATATTTTCTCATTAACATTAACAATGTCACTGACAACGTCTGTGTCGTCTTCTATCTCTTTACTCGTAAGCGTAAGAAGTTTATACAAAGGGTTAGTCTTATAGTACTTCAAATCTGATACAACATTTCTCAACGCTTTGACATATGTACAGGCGACCTCACTTACAATCGAGAAGTAAGGAGGCTTATCGTTACCTATTTCAGCTTTGTTTTCATCATTAGGGTCTGGGAAAGTAAACTCGACAAAGTCTCCAACATGTTTTTTGTAGATATCTTCTTGAGTAAAATCTAAGTTCGTTCTGACAAAGGCGATAGCTTCATATGTATCTCTATTGATAACTTGCCTTAACGCAAATTCATCAAAGGCTTCTTTTCTTTCTTCTTTTGTTTTTAAGTCTTTGGTTAACTCAAAAAGCGAATGTCGGATATGGAACTTAGGACGAAATACGAATGTATACGTACCTTTTCCTGTCGGTTCTAGCTTTCTATCTTTATTCATAACGTAGTTAGCTAGAACCTGTTCTTCTTCAGAATTGGAAAGATCATTGAACTCAATCGCTATCACAATCCAGTGTCCAAATGGCTGGCTAAGGCCTCTATGAAAATCTTCACTCTGGAGTTGTTTTGCGTTAGAAGGTAATGACTCGTCTAAAACCAATCTCATCGCTTGAAACACATTAGTTTTACCAGCTGCGTTTTCTCCGATGATTGTATTAACAGAATCCTTCACAAATGAGAAAGTGACGTTCCTAAAGTTCTTGTAATTGACGATTGATAAACTACTGATGTACATGAACTATGACTTCTAGTTTTGAGAATAGTATGGTGCTAATACTATCTAAAAAGTCAGTTATACCACAGGATAAAGATCAATATATTGCATATGAATCTTCTGCTCCTACAGGGATATATGCACCTGGTGAGTTAGTGAAAGGCTGTAGCCGCTATATACCTAAACCAACTTAAGACTGTGTCCGAAATTGATTATTCATCGCACAATAGTGTATGCCTTACGAAAACTAATCGGACTCACGGTATCTCGATGGGTTACTCAAACGCATTTTTGTCTAATGGCGTGCCAGATCAATCACAGCTAGCACGTTTGTGCCCCAAAGCTTCTTAGAGCCACCAAGTTCAATCGGTTAATCTAGCGATTTTTGACTAAATAAATCTAATCCAAATTTTGAGGTGGTTACTTGGCCTCTATAAAAAGAAACTCAACGCTGAGTTAAAGCTCTGCGTTGAGTATTGACATTGTACTTCTCTGGATTTCAGATTGTATTTAAAGTCCTGCTTGAGCCTTTACAAGGCTTTATACTCAACAACCTATGAAAAACTATGCAATGGTTGAATTGAAGCGTATCGGTCGCTTAATGCTGCCATAGATACTAAGTGAATGATATTTTCATCGATTAGTTTACCGTTTTGATCAGGTAATGGTCGTGTTGCACAGGCATCTTCACAAACAATAACATCGTAACCCAACTCTACAGCTTTGATAGTTGTCGCAGTAACACACATATGGCTCATGAAGCCGAGGATAATGAGTTGCTTACGTCCAGTTAAATGCAGCATCTCTTCTAGGTCGGTATTGAAGAATGAATTAGGTAGCGTCTTATGAACTACTGTTTCGTTGTCATTAGGTTTTACAACATCTACAGCATCTGACAAAGATGAATCGCAGTTAAATACCGGTGATGCCGAACTCGCTTTGTGAAGTATATGGAAAATTGGGGCATTCTTACTTCGAGCAGTCTCTAGTAGCTTTTCTGCGTTCTCCAATGCTGTTTTTCCTGCTTTGCCTAGCGACAAAACACCATCCACATATTCGTTTTGGTAATCAACAAAAATAACAGCTGCATTATTCCAATCAACCTTATGCTCTTGTAGTCCAGCAATATTTCGAAGTGTCTTTAATTGAGTCATGTTTTTTCTCCTATGAAACTTAAGTAAATCATACCTACATATAATTCCTTAGTTAATTTCTATTTTTGCAAATGACATGTGCAAAAATTTAGTAAAGGATAGTTTATAAGAAAAATAATACCCGTATTAATTGCACATGCTATACGCAAAATTTCTTATATAAATATTAAATATATTGATTTAATTTTTACATAAACGTCGGAGGGATTATGAACAGCACATTATTACCAATATATAACGCTTTAAATAATGCTAATAAAAAGCTTAAAGGGAGTTTTCATGCGTTACCCATACAAAACCTTGGAAAAACAAAAGATGTCGTAGTAAGTGAGGATTTTAACGCTAGGTTATCTAAAGTAAAAGAACTAGAACTATCTATTACCTCGCCGTTTTTTGATAGTTTAACTGATCCAAGTAAAGCTATAGATGAATCAGCGAATATATTGAAAGATATGTATGGTTCTGACTTGTTATTGTTCGTTACGTGCGGCAGCACAATATCAAACAAAATCATAATAGAAGCTATTTGCAAGTCGTCTGATAAAGTCTTATGTCAAAGAGGTGTTCATCAATCTATATATTTTTCATTGAAGGCTCAGAATAGTGATGTGAACTATGTACAGGATTTGATTTGCAATGATGATGCTTATATTTACTCTGCTGATACCCAAGGCATCATTAAGGCGTTAGTCAGAGCTGAAGAGATCGGAACACCTTATACAACCCTCATAATCAACAGCCAGACCTATGATGGTGTGTGTTTTGATTTACAAGAGTTTCTTCCTGTTATATGTGAAAAATTTAAAGGCATAAAGAATATTGTAATAGATGAAGCATGGGGGGCTTGGTCTACTTTTGATCCTAAGATGAAAGAGAAAAGTGCAATACAAAACGCCTCAACTCTTTCAAAGAAATATGATGTTAACTTTATAGTGACGCATTCTGTTCACAAGTCCTTATTTGCATTACGACAAGCAAGCATAATCAATGTTTTTGGTTCAGAAGATTGTCAAACTAAAGTTGTTGGTAGTCATTTTCGAAATCACTCCACCTCTCCTAGTTATCCTATTCTGGCAAGTACGGAACTCGCTTTGAGTCATGCTAACCAATACGCAGTACAGTACTCGGATAGAATAAGTGAACAGTGTGAACACCTTAAATCCATCATTAACGATTTGAGCCTGTTTAGATGTCCGAGTTTGACTCTTGAAGGAGAGTATCTAATTCAAGATCCGACAAAACTATGGATAACATGCACCACTAAATTATTAAGCGGCGCTAAAATTCGAGAAATTCTATTTAACAAATATGGGATATATGTTAGCAGGTATTCACATAATTCAATTCTTCTAAATCTTCATCAGGGGATCTCAAATGAATTAATTAGCTTGCTGATTAATGCTTTATATGAAATAGAAAAGAAGTATAAAACCAAAAATAACCTACTAAATATCAATGTCGGTGATATAGCGAGTTCATTTTATATTTTATATCCACCTGGAATTCCGATTTTGACACCGGGACAAACAATTTGTAACAACGTAATAACTAAAATTAACCAATCAATTTTTGACGATACATCTCTATTAATTGTTGAAGGGAATTAAATAATGCTTCCAATAGATAAACTAAAGGAAATATCCTCTGCTCGAGGAAATAGAAACGCCGTCATTTTCGGTGACAAAAAAGTTACATGGTCTGAGTTCTATAGAGAGGCATACAAAATCACGGTAAATCTGTCTTCGAAGATAGACAACAATAGTGCTGATCTATGTATGTGTTACATCTCACCGAATTGCCTAGAACTGGTTTACCTAATGTCAGCGGCATCTTCATTAAAGATACCATGCACGGGTATAGACTATACGCAGAGTACTGAGAAAATAGAGTCGATGTTGACTTCAACCAATTGCAAAATTTTGGTAGTATCATCGTCATACTGTATTGAAAACAATATCAATTTACAGGAACTTGCTAAGCGCGTGACTCTTGTTGATTTGGATAGTCAGTCGAAGAATAGTATCAACTTCTGTGAGCTGTTAGAAGATACCGAGGAGCCGTCGGGATCAATCAAAGTACAGCATCGTCCTTTCAGAAGCATATCATTCACTTCAGGTACCTCTGGTGTACCAAAAACAGTCGTGCGTAGTAAGTCTTTTGATGCTCGAAGATTTTCATTTTTCACTGCGCGTTACGGCTTCTCTTCCGAAGATGTCCATTTGCTTGCAATGCCTTTGTATCATGCTGCCGGTAGTGGTTGGTCACGATTATTCATGCAGTTAGGCGCTACTATCGTTATCGCTAAACCACATGACACGCTTAATATGGTCAACCTAATTAAAAGTGAATGGATTACTACAAGCGCCATGACTCCACCACTTTTGAATGATGTGGTCACTCATTATTCTTTGGGTGGTTATGCACCCAATGATAACAATTTAAAATTCATCATTGTTGGTGGTAAACATTTTCACCCACAAGCGAAACTTCAAGCTATCAACGCTCTTGGCCCCGTAATCCATGAGTACTATGGGACAACTGAAACTGGTGTTAATGCACTAGCTGAACCATGTGATTTGATCACTAACCCTACAAGTATTGGCCGAGCTTATGATGGCAACAAAATCAAAGTGGTCGATCAGAACGGTAACCTACTTCCAAATCATCAAGTTGGACGCATTGCTATTTCGAGTTACATGAACATGGATGGCTATGGAAGCCAAGAATCTGAATATGTTGTGATCGATGATGATAAATACCTTATCACCGCAGAGACCGGTGAAATGGATGCTGATGGAAATATTTATCTGAGAAACCGCGCACAAGGTGAAAGCACACTAAATATCTATGAACTTGAAAACGATGTAAGACACCTCCCAGGAATCAAAGATATAGCGATGATACCAGTCTCAAAGAACTCCGTACTTTGTGGGTATGCGATTAACAAGGAGTTTATTGTTGATGACGCCGAATTGGTCAGAAACATTAAGTACATCTGCAAAAAGCTCAAGATGAAACTTGAAGGTGTTTGCCAAGTCGATTCAATTCCATATTCACCATCAGGCAAAGTTCGTAATGATGAGCTCAAGCAGATGATATTGAATAAAGAGACTGTTCAGCCATCAAAGAACTCGGAATCAAAACTAACCAAAGCGTCGAGCATTTCATTCGCACAATTTGTAATAGCAATCTTATGCTTGTTAGGTACTGCTATCTCTTGGGGGGCGATGTTCCCAATAGCGAAGAACGCTTTAACGACAATGGATGCAGTACATATTAGTTTAATTCGATATGGAACCGCGTCTCTCATATTTATAGCGATGTTAGCAGCTAAAGAGGGGCTATCGTCTTTATTGCCAGGCCGAGACTTCTTTAAACTATGGTTGTTTGGCTCATTTGGGTTCGCAGGTTTCAGTATCTTAGCTTTTGCTGGTCTAGCTTACACTAAACCACAACATGGTGCGATAATTATGGCGCTGATGCCTTTAATCTCAGCTGTTATGATGTGGACACTGAAAAAAGTAAGACCTTCAAATTTCACTATTGTATCGATCGTTCTTGCTTTGCTTGGTGTTCTACTAGTGATTACCAAAGGTGATCTTTCAGCTCTATCAGGTGGCAGCTTAATACCAAGCTTGGTTATTCTTGTAGGTGCGTTTTGTTGGGTAACGTATACATTGGGCGCGAGCTACGTAAGCGGATATTCAGTATTACGTTATACCGCGCTGTCTTGTTTCTTTGGTGCATTTACCATCGTATTAGTTGCGTGTTTTACCAACTTTGCTGGAATCACTCAGGCACCGTCGCTTAATCAAGTTCTAGCAGTTAAATGGGAGTTAATCTACTTGATCACATTTGCTGGTGTAATTGCTGTTTTCTCTTGGAACCACGGAATAAGCACTTTAGGCCCAACCAACGGTGTGTTGTTTATTAATATGGTGCCAATTACTGCTTTCACTATTGGCATGTTCAGAGGTGAAACCATCACGAATACTGAGGTTTACGGCGCTGGTATTACAATCCTCGTTCTGGTGCTAAACAACATTTACAGTCGCTTAGCATCAAAGCCTAAAACTGTAAGTACAAATCGATTCCAGGTACAAACAGCTCAAAGTTAAAAGAACCTTTCCTTTAAATAAATGGCAGGACACCCTGCCATTTTTATTAGCTTTTCAGTTCACCCTTAAACATTTTCACCAACTCTTCCATGGCCAGTTTCTTTGGTGTGGACATTGAAGTCTTCTTCGAGGTGAGCATCCATATCTCGCGAGTAATAGGACTTTCTGGTTCAATCGTACTCAATGAGCTTAAACCTAGGGTTAGTCGTGGGAGAACTGCAATGCCGTAGCCATGCTCGGCCGCTTTCTTCTGAGCGGATATTGTGTTTGTTTGGAGTTTTATAGCCTTAGTCCCGAACTTTTCAATCAGGAGCTTACACTCTGCCAGATGACTGAACTCTGCCGTGTAAGTGATGACATCGACTGGCTTATCATTTACTAATCGTTCCATCCAGTAATCTGTACCGCACAATACAAACTCTACTTCACCTAGTTTCTTACAAATTGATTCACCCTTTTCAGGAAGATCTAAACGCAATGCGATATCAGCTTCTTGTTTGGCAATATTCACATTTCGATTTGATGTGTTAATTTCAAATCTCAGTTCGGGAAATCGTGAGTGCAACTTCTTCAGGTTTTCGATGACAAAGTGTTCTGCCAAAAACGGAACCATAGAAATTTTGACATTCTGATTAAACTTCGATTCGGGCGAAAGAGACTCGGATAGGCTGTTGATTTTATCTCTTAGGTCACCCGAACGTTCGTATAAAAGTTCACCTTCAATCGTTGAATTAAATCCATCACCTGTACGGTTAAATAATTTAAGTTTTAAAGAATTTTCCAATCGATCTATACGCCTCGAAACTGTCGCGTAATTTACATTCAATCTATTAGCAGCTGTACTTACTTTTCCCGACTCATAAAGAACTAAGAAAAACTTCAAATCATCCCAGTTACTATTGTTCATTGATTACCCATTTGCTTAGTTTTTATCGCACCTTTTCCTAAAGTATACAATCCATCAATAGGTTATAAAACAGTCAGTAATAGAGATATAGCAATAAAAATGTCCTTCAAGACGCAATGAGAGAAGCGAGGGGTTTTAAAATATGCTGTAGGAAGTTTTTAGAAGTAATCCACTCTACAAATAGGTAACTGGTATGAGTTTTCGATATTCTTTCTCTATCCCCCAGATGCGGACCGCACTGGATGTTTCAATTAAACTATTTAGTACAGCCACTTGCCTGAAGATAACTTATCTAAAGACAACTGTTTAGTGCATAAACACTAAATTATTTCCGTCCATTTCCTTCCAACTACAATCGTGATGACCAAATAAAAAAGGAGGTCATCATGGTGGTTTTCAACAAAACGAAGCGTAGTGGCGTCAAAAAACCTTTTCGGCTTGAGGAAATTTGGCGGATCAGAACCAGATTAGAAATTGAAAATAATTTGATGCAACTTGCGTTGCTCAACTTAGCAATTGATAGCAAGCTTAGAGCGAGTGACTTGCTCGCTCTCAGAATTTGCGATGTATCTTCGCAAGATAGGATATTTAATCGCGTTAAGCATATCCAGCGAAAAACAGACATTTAAGTTCAATTTGAGATAACGTCAAGAACTCAACAAAGCCTAATGAAATGGATTTTGATTGCTTCACTAAGCAGCCGAGATTTTCTTTTTCCAAGCCAAAGACGTAAGCATAAAGCTATAAGCTATTCGTACTATCGCTCTCTAGTCAGGAAATGGGCGTCAAACCTTGGATTAGATCCGAACCTGTATGGCACTCATTCGATGAGACGAACGAAAGCGACACTGGTCTATGCAAAAACTAAAAATATTCGAGCAGTGCAGCTTTTACTGGGACATACAAAGGTAGACAACACGATCCGCTACCTTGGTATTGAATTAGAAGATGCATTGTTACTTTCGGAAGGCACTGATTGTTAGTCGAAATGAACCCTATTTAGTAGGGTTCACATTGTCACCGATAAAGTTATGCCCCTTTATGCGTTAGACCTTTTACTCATTCATATTCTATTCATGAGCTTTTTCCTTACCAGAGTTCTCTATTTTTCTTATTCTATTCGTTGTGAACCCCCGTGTGGTATCACGGCGTAAATTCGACCTAGCTACCACACTCACCTTGCCAAGCTCTAGTTGCAAGCTTGCACGCCAGTTCTTTACTTTGAGCTAAATAGAATAATTCTATATTTACATAAAGGGATTTTCTATGTAATCGCTGTTAGTTCTTACTTGAAACTCTGTAGAAATATGTTGTGTTGCAGTGAAGGCGGCTTTCAGAGTAACGAAACTATTACCCTGAAAGAATATCCGGAGTGATACTTGCGAGCGGGTTTTATTCCCAGAACTTCCACCATTTTTTGCTATTCTCTTCTCGTTTTTCTTGACCTTTTTCAGACCCTTTATCTGTTCCATTTCTATCTTGGTCAGCTTTCTTTTCTTTTTGCTTTTCAAGTCCAGACTGTTTGTCTTTTATTTTATCTTTAAGGTCTTCGACTTCTTCTTGTTCGTCCTCAAGTTCTTCTAGCTCGCGTTCAAGCTCTTTCTTATCTTTTTTGTTCTTCGCTTTTTTGGCTTTTTTCTTTTTCTCTTTGATCTGCTTTTCAAGTTCTTCTTCTCGCTCTTCAATTTGAGCTTCGGCTTTCTTCAAATCGGAGGTTGATTTTAGCTCTTCTAGGTTAGGCTTTCCTTTCCCCGCCCATTCAGGTTTCTCTGCTAAGGCTGCTGGTGACATAAAGACAAGAAGACTCGTTAAAGCAATAACTTTAGTTTTTTTCATGATAATACTCCTTTAAATCATATCTTTAACATATAGATTACAATAGATGGTATCAAGAGGAAGTTTAGTGGTTAGTAGTGAGGAATGTGAAACTAACAAACGTTTAAGACAGATTCGCAATTCTCAGTTTGCTTTGAATTAAGAGTTTAAATCAGATTTGCAGATGACATATAAAGATGACAAAACGGTTAGACCACCAGATCGAAGACCTGATGGACAGAACAGCGACACAGAATACTTCCACGATTTTCAGGACAATCTGCCGCGGATCTCATCGTAGAGCGAGACTAATGCAAGTCTCTAAAAGAACCTGAATACATTAGCGTAAACCCGCTCCGTTAAATTTGATTTATCACTTGTAAAACGCGGCGTACCCTACATCGCTCCAAAGGATTTTCAGCGAGTGACGCAACTCAAGATGAAATTCACGAGTTACGCTGGAATAAAGTTTGCCAAATAAAATGGAGGTATTAGGTTATAATCAATCCAGAGTCACAGCCTACGAGAATAAAAGGTAATGATATTCATATAAACCACGCTATGACACCAAGCACAACCTCCATTTAGAGGCTGTACTTATTCAAATATATACATTATGTCATAAGTTAAAATGACACTTGGCTATCCTGGTTAATTATCACCTGCACATCATTTTGAACTTCGTATATTTCAAAACCATCGGCAACCGGATCTACATTGTCTTCATCACTGTCATGCTGCGCAGTACAGGTATATCCTAATGAGTAAGTGCCCGAGTCAATAAAGCCTAGAGAAAACTCATAGTTGGTCTGTGCTGAGTTCATCGTGACTGATGCTGAAGTAATAGGTTTAACCTCTTCAATACCCCCGATAGGTGCCATATCAGCTTTATCAATATTACCTTCATACAAGTAAACCGACTGAACAAATGTATTATCACCATCGTTACAGTTATCATAAGTAGAAAGAGCAACAGAACCTTCAATGTTCCCTGTCTCAACTGTATTGATAAGACTTACAGAAGTTCTTTGAATAGTGTAGTCAGGGAAGGTCGAACTGTTCTTTAAGCCTCTTCGAAGATCGAATTCGACCACAAAGTCGTTACTCTGTTGATTCACGTTAAATGAGTTATTGAAGTAAAGTACGCCAGCGTTATCTTCTTTACCTACACCTTGCGGGCACGCACCTTCACCTTTGACCGTTAATTCGCGAGTCATATCATCGTTTTCTACAACGTAAGAAGGGGTTGTTGGGTGATCGCCATCATGTGCAAACACACACAACTTATAACTGCCAACCGGAATTACCTCGTTTTCAATCAAAGGAAGCGCATTGCTACCTTGATAATCCAATAAATTAACACTTAGCGGAATAGGATCCTCACCGTCGGGCAATGGATCACCATTTTCATCAACGTAGTCGCCGTTTTCGTCCGTTTTAAATACGTCATAAATTAGTGGTGTACCTTCCAGATCCGGAAGTAAAGCAACCTTACTGAATGTCACTGTGACATCTTTAACATCATCAATGGGAGCATCGCTCACACTCAGAGTAAAAGGAGCCGTATTGTTTGACGTTCCGGAATCTCCACCACATCCGACAAGCCCAACAAGCACAAGGCTCGCCAAAGCTGTTTGTTTTAAATACTTCATAATTCATGCCCTATAAGATCACTGTAAAATAAAGGGCTTATCTGAGTAGCCTTTTATTCATAGTCTTGCTGTGATTCGTAGATAAACAATACCCATGGTCTAACGAATTTATCCCTATTTCCCCAAGGCTTCCGTCATCCAAAACACGGTTTACCAAGGTGCACATAGCAAATCATACATAGATTACTTAATATTAGTATGTAAACTATCAATAAGCTTGAGCAATTGGTCAGAGTACTGTCAATACTGCTAGAAATGACCCTTGAACAACGAATTGTCCACTTTAAACGACCGTTTCATTGAATTTTTATCCGTGGCACCTTATAGCTCAACACTCACCCATTAATTGTTAATAGAAAAATAGCTTTTTCATCCCCCCCTCTAGCTTCGATTCGAAAAGGTTATTTCGCATGTTAGGTAGAGATTAAGTAATTAAGAGCATTAATATTGTTTGATATTCAAATTACATTGAGGTACAAATAGTTTGATTATCAAACTATTTGGAAATACTGTGGATACTTCACTAAAACATCACCATCAATTTTCTGCGCACAACCATCATGGCGAAAAGCGTACTTTTTATGTGTTATGGCTTACACTCATAACCATGATCATTGAGATCACTGCTGGTAGTGTTTACGGTTCTATGGCGTTACTGGCTGATGGTTGGCATATGGGAACACATGCCGCAGCGTTTGGTATTACCTTGTTTGCTTACCGTTATGCCAAAAAATATGAAAACAGTAGCCGATTTTCTTTTGGTACTGGAAAAGTAAGCGTACTCGGTGGATATACAAGTGCTATTGCGCTTGGAATTGTTGCTCTATTGATGTTTGTAGAATCTGCAAATCGTTTATTCAACCCACACGACATTCAGTTTAACGAAGCTATCTTAGTCGCCTTTATTGGCTTAGTTGTTAACTTAGCCAGCATGTTTCTTCTTGGTGACCATCACTCTGAACATTCTCATGACCATAACCACCATCATGACCACAACCTTCGTGCAGCATATCTGCATGTATTAGCCGATGCACTAACTTCTGTGTTAGCCATTGTTGCTCTATTATTAGGTAAGTTTTATGGTTGGAGTTGGTTAGATGCAATTATGGGTATGGTTGGTGCTCTGGTTATTTCTAAGTGGACGTATAATCTTCTTCGTCAGACAAGTCCTATCTTATTAGATGAAAGTATTGAAAAAGAATACCGTGAGCAGGTTTTAATTGAGTTATCGCGCTATGGAGAGGTCAGTGATTTACATATATGGAAGATAAGTGGTCACCATTACAGTGCAGCCTTGACTATAACTTTAAATAATACTTCCTCAGTAGATGAACTTAAGCAAAAACTATCTCGATTTGATAGGATTAATCACCTCACTTTAGAAGCGCATTAAAATGAAGAAAAACCTAGAAACCTTAAATCAGCTACTTACTGAATTCTACGACAAGATGTCTTCGTGGGAACAATCAGTTGTAAAGGAAACGGGTTATACTCTGGCGCAAGTGCATACCATAGAAGTCCTAGGTGTCCATGGACAGATGAGAATGAAAGAGTTGGCAGATAAACTAGGTATTACTACAGGTACACTTACTGTTCAGGTTGATAAGTTGGTAATCGCAGGCTTAATTGAACGTCTTCCTCACGTTGTAGATCGTAGAGCTATTGTTGTGGCACTAACTGACAAAGGTCAGCAGATACACCTGAGACATAATCAACTCCACTTAGATTTAGTCAAGGACTTAACTATAAATGTTGAGTCAGAAGAGGAAGAGAAGCTAATTGCAACGTTAACTAAAATGAATAGAGAGTTCTAACTCATATCGAAGCGTATCAACCTCTCTCTGGAGGTGATACGTTTAAGATGAACCCCATTTCTCTGCATTAGAGGATACTGGGTACCCTTCTGAGCCAGTTTTGCCATACACCTGCTAATTCAGCACAATCAGTAACTCGGAATTGTCCAGCAATCTCACGGTCTGAATTTTTACCCGTAGCACTTTCCAACTCAAAAGGATCCCATTCCGCGTTAACATAATTGCTCCGTGTAAGATTGAGCTACTGGAATTTCAGTACTCTTTCTCATGGTAAACTGTCCCCGTGGAATCACAAATTGGTGATGTTGTAGTAGAGAATACGCTGCGATATGAAAAATAACGTTTAACGATGTTTTACACTTTCAGTTCCCTAAGTCGATTAGAGTCCAACAAAACAACTATTTGCACGAAATCTAATATACACCTCACTAATATATTGAATGATGAGGCACAATAACGCCTATATTTGATAAATAAGACCAAAATAACCGCAGTGGTTAAACTACTCCCAAAATAGTTAGTAATAGGTACCTGATGCGTTTTTTAACTTGTTTTGCATTAATTTGTTCTATTTTTTTGTCAGCACTGAGCTTTGCTGAAGAGCTAAAAATTTTCACTTGGGAAGACTATATCTCTGATGCCCTGATAGAAGAATTTGAAGAACAGTACGGTCATACTGTATCTCAGGTATATTTTGAAAACGAAATGTTGCGTGATGCTGTGGTGTACTCTGGTAAAGCCCTAGCCTATGACTTGTTTATCATTGATGGACTTACCATTGGTGAACTGGGCAGAGCCGGTATTTTAGGGGATTTGTCTAATACTTTGAAGGAAGGTAATTCAAACTTTACTGATGTTTCTCGAAGAACTTGTGGGGTATATGGAATTCCGTACTCTAATGGTACTATGGGGGTTGCATTTCGGTCTTCAAAGGTCACCGAAGGTATAACCTCCTGGATGGACGTTTTCGACTACGCATTGAAATACCCTCAAACTGTTGTGATTCCTGATGATGATGTGGATACCATCGCAATCGCATTATTGGCGTTAGGGTTCGCTCCTATGACCGAAAATGAAGTCGAATTGGCACAAGCGTACAAACTATTGATGAAGGTTCGTGAACGGCTATTAGCAATAAGAGCGGGTGTTGGCTATGCCCTAGATAAAAAATCTGGGTCTAAAATGGAAGTTGCCGTTATCTACTCAGGAGAAAAAGAACAAATAGCGTCGTATACAGAGCAAGATGATTGGATCTATACCATTCCTCAAGAAGGCACCTTGATGTGGCATGAATGCTTTAGTGCCCACATAGACAGGCCTATTAGTAAGGCGTCAATAGAGTTCCTTAACTTTATTAACACACCGGAAAGATCAGCATTGAATGCTGAAGATGTGTGGTTCGCAAGTTCGAATAAACACGTATTAGACTTCGCAACAGATGATTATCGGCTAGATGAAGAGCTGTTCCCTACGGCATTAGACAGCTCTTCATCGTTTCCCTATAAGACACTTAGCAAAGAAGCTTCCGACCTAAGAAGCCAAATACTCTTTGTTATTCAGAATCAAAGAAATGAGACAGAAAAATGAAGCTGTCGCTAAAGATCAATTATATTTTGCTTCCTGTTATGGTGGTTATTTTCTCCATTGCCGGAGTGTTTTCGTATACCAGCCAAAAAATGCAACTGAACTTGTCGCTATCGGCACAATTACAAAGTGAACTTACTCATATCTCTCATGACCTTAATGAAGCGCTTAGAGAGCTAGATTCTGCGATTAGAATGAGTCTAGAGAACTACTATATTCAAAAGTATCTTATTGAAATAGATGATGACACCGCTCAATATTACACGGAGAAAGAGCTAGCGGGGTATATTAATCAATTAAAGCTCAATCACGGCACAATCGTGAGCTTTGCTCTGGTGGATATTAATGGCGAAGAGCTTATCTACTTTAATACTTCGGATCCATTTACAAAATATGTTGCTAATACGGTTGTAACAGAGCACCTTGCTGCGATTAAACAAGCATTAGATTTGAAAGGTGTGGTTCGCGTTAACGCCTCTACCTATAAACTAGACGATGGCATTGAAGGTCCTGAATTTTTAGTCGTAAAAACATTTACACCTGAGCAGAGTTTTACTGTCCCAACCTTTTCTCAAGGGCAGACGTTACTTACTGCAGTAGTTCGCTCTAAAGTTAGGCATTACGATGAATTTCAAGAGTCGGTGAAAAGTAAGCTTGGTCCTGATGCTCAACTGATGCTTAGGCCTAATATGACCTCGCATTCGCTTGCGAGCGAAGAGCAGATTGAAGATATTACTCTACCAGCCTATGATTTGGGCTTTCAGTTGATACATGACTTATGGTCTATCAAGATTTGTCTTTCTCAAATGCAGCTCCTTGAGTTGTACAAACCCTTTCAACTTCTTTACGCTGTTATTGTTTTGTTAGTAACTGCAGTCACTTTCTTACTACTAAAATGGCTTATCGTAAAACAGATTATTAAGCCTGTAGAGAGACTTACTAAGCAAGTAGAGTCTGTAAATAATGATGGCTTAGTCTACATAGAACGTTCCAAAAGTAACGACGAAGTTTCCATCCTTACCAATAAGTACATTAACTTGATTACTGAGCTCGATAATTTGGCAAAAAGAGACTCTCTAACGGGCTTACCAAATAGGAAAAAATTCAATCTAGATATCACGCGTATAATGAGTAACTGCACTAAAACAGATAAAAAGTGCGCCGTTATCTACTTCGATATTGATAACTTTAAACTCGTGAATGACAAGTACGGACATCATGTAGGAGACCAATTGTTCGTAGTGTTTGCAGAGCGCCTCGTCGAGAGCTTTGTTGATTTTGAGTGGGAAAATCTAACTATCTCTGAGTTTGAGTTCGCCAGGCTATCTGGTGATGAGTTTGCCATCATAGTTGGTGGATTGGACGATTTAGATATCCTTACCGAATTCTCCCATCGAATTCTCTCTCTCTTCGAGGACGGTTTCGAGATGGATGGTACTCAATTTGATATTGGGGTTAGTGTGGGTATTTCTGTTTACCCTAATGATGCTAAATCTGTAACGGAATTAGTCAATAATGCTGATTCAGCGATGTATACCTGCAAAAAATTCATGGGAAGAAATCATTGTCAATTCTACTCAAAAGAGATGGATAAAGAGATAAAGCGTCATGCTCAAATTAATGAAGACTTGAAAAAGGCTATTAAATCTAACGAGTTCTATCTAACCTATATGCCTCTTTATGATATTGAAAAAGGCAAAATAAAAGGTGCAGAAGTTCTAATACGAACGAGCCATGAGGCTCTACTTTCCTATGGACCAGCGGATTTTATACCAGTAGCGGAATCGTCAGGCTTAATTAAACATATTGATTATTGGGTTTTAGAAAATGCCCTGCAGAGGCTATCTGTCTGGATAGAAGAGTTGGGGTTTGATGGTACATTAGCGATTAACTTCTCATCCTGGCAGCTCTCTAATTCCGACTTTGTCAATGTACTTTCTGAGTTGTTGACGCATTATCAGATTCCAGCCCACATGGTTGAAATGGAAATAACCGAAACCTGCTTTATACCTGGAGATAAACATAACATTGAGAGGCTTAAGGCCTTGAAAGCACTTGGAGTGAAGGTTTCTCTCGACGATTTTGGTACTGGCTACACGTCCTTCAGCCAACTGATAAATTACCCTATCGATACGCTGAAGATCGACCGTATATTTGTCAACGCTATTGATTCTGAATCTACAGACAAACAGCTTATTGAAGTTATCATAGAAATGGCCAAAATTTATGATCTCAATATCATAGCTGAGGGCGTAGAAACAGTGAGTCAGTTAAATTACGTTCGAAGTAAAGGGTGCCAGGAAGTACAAGGGTTCTTGCTATCTAGACCCTTAAAAGAAGATGATTTTATCGCAGCATGGAAGAAAGGGAGTTTGCCTGAATACATATAAAATATGTGACACCATAGAATATGGTCTAGTTCTGAGCTTTTGAATGATACATCGCTTTACCCGCTCGATTGATGGCAGTTTGTTATGTTTAGCCTCCTGATAAGAATTGTTGTCATGCGTTTTGACATGGGTAACGATAAAGAGCCAGAGGCATCTCTATTTGAGGTGAGCCAATTTCAGTAAAGCGGTGTTTTCGATACTATATCTAATCCGCATTCTATTACTTTAGCAAAGTCGCTGACTCACATCTGTCCAAATATGTGCCAAACAAATATTCGGCAGTGATTTACAGCCAGATAACGTTTCAAAACTGTAATGTAAAAGTTGTTGTCTTTATTTGTCAGAGCACCAAGCTTAGTTGTACACCAACGTTGAGATTACTCTGTTGTGTACATGTACTTGATAAATAGATTTTGTTTAATTTACTCGAAAATGATGCTAGTACATGTACCTGTAATGGTAATGGCTTGTGAATTTTAGTTTCTAAGTTATTGATTAAAAATGGTTATCTTAAGATTTGCTAGACGTGTACAACACAGTTTTCATAGATTTGTTAAATCAAAGGTGGTTAACCACATTTGAATATTAGTGTATTTCCTACAACCTCTCATAGTTTAAAGGYTGTCTATTTAACAGTATTGCTATTTACCATAAAATACCTAATAAACAGTAAGTTATCTTTCAGATACTGACTGTTTATTAGTGCTTAACTTTATAGATCACATCTCTTATTTCTTGAGTTCTTACAGGTTTTGTAATGAATTCATTCATTCCTGCATCTAAACAAGATGATCTATCTTCTGCTGCAGTATGTGCTGTCAAAGCAATGATTGGAGTTTGAATATTCTTTTGCCTAATCATTTTTGTTGTGGATAACCCGTCAAGCACTGGCATAGAAACATCCATAAATATAATGTCAAAAGAAATATTGTTTATCTCTACAAGTTCAATTGCTTCTTGCCCATTATTAGCAACATAGACTTTATGACCTAACCTACTCAGGATGAGCTTAATAACCATCTGGTTTGTTAAATTATCTTCGACAACCAAAACGGTGTAACTTGAATCACTTTCATCACAATTCACATCTTTTTGAGCATTTATAATCGAAGGTTGTAGAATTCTGCTTTTAAATGGAAGGTTAACTAAAAATTTTGAGCCAATATTCAATGAACTCAGTACTTTTATATCTCCATTCATCAAATCAACTAAATGTTTAGTTATAGCAAGACCTAAACCTGTTCCACCAAACCTACGAGTAATACTGTCATCTGCTTGAATAAATGGGTGAAACAGTATCGATTGATGAGTATCACTAATCCCAATGCCGGTATCTGAAATCTGAATCGCAATTAACTCTGGCTTACATGTAATAGAAACGTCAACGGAACCTTTTTCAGTAAACTTAATTGCATTTCCAATTAAATTAAAAAGAATCTGAGCTAGCCGGTTTTTATCATAAAAATAAACAATATCGTCAGACGATTCAATTTCAACACTAAGAGTTAATCCTTTCTGTTGTGCGATACGCTCTTGTTCCATTGAGACAAATGTTACAGTGTCTCTTATCGATTGCCACGATGGAGTCAAAGAGAAATTTCCTGATTCAATTTTAGAGAAATCAAGCACATCATTAATGATAGAAAGTAATAACTCAGATGATGTTCCCATATTGGTAAGTAATGAAAGCTGGTCGACCCCGAGCTGAGTTGTTTTCAGCGTATCAATCAAACCGATGACTGCATTTAATGGTGTGCGAATCTCATGACTCATCATAGCAAGAAATGTAGATTTGGCTTTATTCGCCCTTTCTGCTTCCTTTTGAGCAGAAACTAATTCTTTCGTTCTTGTCTTAATCGTTGCTTCTAAGTGCTCTTTACGTTCTATATCTAATACTGCTCTCTCAATAAGAGGTCTAAATCGGTTGAGGGTCATTTTTGTATCAACACTAAAATGCTTCCCATTGGAGTGAATAAACAAAATGACGGATTGACTTAATCCACTATCAATCCCGGTTAGCAAAACAGAATTAATTTGGTCTAAAATAAATGCATTAAATTTTTCAAATTCTTTCAAACGTTTGGGTTCAAATAATATAGTACATTCACCATTAATAACTCGAGAAAACTTCCCATGATCAATCCATTCTAGATTGTCAAAAATTTTATTATTGGTGAGTATCGTTTTAAAGGTTTCACAACCAACGGGTTTAGAAATAACAATAAAATCGTCAAAGTGAATATACTTTTTTAATACAACGTCTAATGTGGAAAAAATTTGGTCGACATTTTTAGCTTTGCTTATTCCAGAAATAGTGGACAAGATTGCCCTATTCTCTTCTGCAAGATTTATTTCCCGAAGCCTAGATCTTTCTAGTTCGATTAATACATCTTGCAGGTGTTCTGTACTCTGACCTGCCATTACTTCTTTAACCTATAGAACGTTGCAGATGAAACCATTAGATTACCATGGGCATGCTCACCACCTAACAATCGTCCCTGTTCACCAAATGTGAAAGGACAAATATAAGGCAAACCATCTAATGCTTGATTGATCTGCTCACAAACATCGTTCATATCTTGTTTTAAATGAAGCATTGGACCAGCGCAAAATATATTTATCGCCCCTAATTTTTCTTCTAATTCCATATCGTTATAATAAGAGGTATTGATAATACTAGCCGCTCGACTGATTAACTGCTGCTTACAACCAGACATCAGATAAATAGTGTCGTTTTCATTAATATCAGTAAATAACTCAATACCATTATTCTCAGTTTCACGAATAGGATGAGAAAGTTTGAAGTAAGGAAAACTATAAGAAGAACCAACTTTCCGCCCTAACGGATATACTGTTGCCTTTTCAAAAATATAGCCATCTTCATTATTCCCGAGGTGAAAGTTGGTCCATTCATCATAAACGGTAGTGGCAGGACGACCATCAATTTCAAGCATAACTCGATCTTTGGTTTTTGTTACCACACCTGAATAATCAGTTGGCGTATGACCTGAACTTAATGATGTGTATATGGACTGTGATGAGAAGAAAGCAGTTAATGAAATACCATTAATAGATGAAGACTTTTCCGTAAATATACTCCAATTACCCGAAACTTTGTTATCAGCAGCGCTCCCACCAATAATAGGAACAGTTGACCCAAACCTCTGATCTATCGCCGCCATTATCTTTTCTTCATTACCTGGCGTAGAGTGCAATAAAATCAGATCAGGCACTTCACCTTGCCTATTGGCACTTGTTAAAGCCATTGATATTGCGGAATTCGTGCTATCAAATACTGACGTTTTAAAATCAGAGATACCTGTACCGTATGCGTTTATTCCAGAATCGTATATGACTAAAACACCAATAACAGGACCAGAATGAAAACCAGATTCAGTCATGATTCCATGACACGTCGTACAACCATGAAAAGGAGTTTCAGGAAAGTGCTCCTTTAACTCCTTTTGAACTACAGGTGTTGAGTACTCTTCTGTACAGTAACAAATTAGGGATGCAACTTGGTTCAAGTCAGGTATTGAGGAAATCAATTCATCAATCGCGCTGGTTTCATCAGTTTGGTTAGATATTTTTGAGAAAAATTTCATCTTTAAAAAGTATTCATATTCATAGAGTCATATATAACATGTTGTTTAAAACACTTTAGCGATTTTGCTCAATTAATGGTTTTTCTCATTAGCTTTTGTGAAGTGTATTGTCACTGGTGTTTTTTGTTGAGGAAATGTAATTTCTATTTGGAATTCCTGCGTTTGTGGTGTCAATAGCCAAGTATGTGCATTTTTCTTCACCAGCTTGCCATTTTTTTGGGAGCCTACGGTAAAATCACCACTTTCAGAAGCAATAATCATCACACCAAGGATATCTTTAGTAAGCCTAACATAGTGGTCATCGATGCTATATTCACATGGTTCTCCCAATATACAATCTAGCGTATCGTTTTCTTTGTATGTTATTGTTCTCCAAGTAAATGCTGCTAATAAAATAGACAACATGATTATAATTTGAACAAGCCTACCCCTTGTTAGCTTTTGAGCTGCCATCTTAATTATTGCTCCTTGTTACAAAGTTCAAAGTTTTTACATAAAAACACAAATCCAGACCAAGCGTAAGGTTACTACTCTGTCATTGATTTGTTAATTCAAGTATAGTGTCGCGTTGAAAATGCCACTTTTTTTTAAAATCAGCAAGTGGAAATAAAGTTCTGAATAGAATGAATTTCTTTTCTGATTTGGTGGCATTACGACGTGAGTCGTGTTGGAAGTAAAGTGTAGTAAATAAGAAATTGGAAGCATGCAAATGAGCCAAGAAAAGCAGCTTGAACAAAACTACAACTATACGGTCGTCCGTCAGTTTACCCTAGTAACCATTTTATGGGGTATTGTCGGTATGGGCGTAGGTGTTTTGATTGCCGCTCAATTAGTTTGGCCACAGCTAAACTTTGATACGCCGTGGTTGACGTACAGTCGTTTACGTCCCCTGCATACTAATGCGGTTATTTTTGCGTTCGGTACAAGCGCACTGTTTGCAACATCATATTATGTTGTACAGCGTACTTGTCAGACGCGTCTATTTGGTGGTCCTCTTGTCGCCTTCACCTTTTGGGGTTGGCAAGCGATAATTCTGTCCGCTGCAATTACTTTACCTTTGGGTCTTACCTCGGGTAAAGAATACGCAGAGCTAGAATGGCCAATCGATATTGCAATCACACTTGTATGGGTAGCTTATGCTGTCGTGTTCTTCGGAACCATGATTAAGCGTAAGACATCTCACATTTATGTTGCGAACTGGTTCTTCGGAGCCTTCATCATCACGGTTGCCGTGTTACACATCGTGAACAGCCTAGCTGTTCCTGTATCTGCTTTTAAATCATATTCGATTTATTCAGGTGCTATCGATGCCATGGTTCAATGGTGGTACGGTCATAATGCGGTAGGCTTCTTATTGACAGCTGGTTTCTTGGGTATGATGTATTACTTTGTACCGAAACAAGCTGAACGCCCTGTTTATTCTTACCGTTTATCGATTGTTCACTTCTGGGCACTTGTGTCTTTGTACATTTGGGCTGGTCCTCACCACCTTCACTACACTGCACTTCCAGACTGGACTCAATCTCTAGGTATGGTTATGTCTTTGGTTCTGTTTGCTCCATCTTGGGGTGGCATGATCAACGGTATTATGACTCTATCTGGTGCGTGGCATAAGCTGCGTTACGACCCGATCCTACGTTTCCTAATCGTTTCTTTATCATTCTATGGCATGTCGACTTTCGAAGGTCCTATGATGGCAATCAAAACGGTTAACGCACTATCTCACTATACGGACTGGACTATCGGTCACGTTCACTCTGGTGCATTAGGTTGGGTTGCAATGGTTTCTATTGGTTCTGTATACCACTTAGTTCCTAAGCTATTCGGTCAAGAGCGTATGTACTCTGTATCACTAATTAATGTTCACTTCTGGTTAGCAACGATTGGTACAGTTTTCTACATCGTAGCAATGTGGATTTCAGGTGTAATGCAAGGCCTAATGTGGCGTGCAGTTAACTCTGACGGTACGCTGACTTACAGCTTTGTAGAGTCTGTAGAAGCATCTTACCCGTTCTACTTTGTACGTTTCTTAGGTGGATTTATCTTCCTAAGCGGTATGTTCTTAATGGCATACAATACGTACAAAACTGTATCTGCACCTAAAGATAGCCTTAAAGCTATTCAACAGCCGGCATAGGGAGATTAAAGAATGAGTTCAAATTCAAACAATCGCCATGAATTAGTCGAAAAGAACGTTGGCTTGCTGGCTATACTGATTGTTATTGCAATTAGTTTCGGTGCTTTGGTAGAGATTACCCCGCTTATTTTTCAAAAGCAGACAACTGAACCTGTAGAAAACCTACGCGTTTATTCTGCTCTAGAAATGGAAGGACGCGACATCTACATCCGTGAAGGTTGTAATGTATGCCACAGTCAAATGATTCGTCCTTTCCGTTCTGAAACTGAACGTTACGGTCACTACTCTGTAGCTGGCGAAAGCGTTTGGGAACATCCGTTCCTATGGGGTTCTAAGCGTACAGGTCCTGATCTAGCACGTGTTGGTGATCGTTATTCTGATGAATGGCACCGTGTTCATTTGATTGATCCACGTGAACTAGTACCTGAATCAAATATGCCTGGTTTCCCTTGGTTAGCTGAGAACAAGCTTGATGGCAAGTTAACACAAAGCAAGCTTGAACTATTCCGCAATCAATTTGGTGTTCCATACACTGATGAACAGATTGCTAACGCGAAACAAGATGTTGAAGGTAAAACAGAGATGGATGCAATCATCGCTTACCTTCAGTCTCTTGGACACGCAATGAAATAAGGAATAGCTATGGATATTATTACATTTCAAAGCATTTGGACTGTTACTGTTTTTTCTTGCTTCATTGGCATCGTTTGGTGGGCATATGGCAAGAATCGTAAGACACGTTTCGACGAAGATGCAAATCTAGTATTTGCAGATGACGAACCAGTAGCAAGTTCTAAAAATCAAGGAGTGACAAAGTAATGAGTACATTCTGGAGTATCTGGGTTAGTGCAATTACGATTGGTACCCTCATTGGTTGTGCTGTCCTACTTCGTTGGTGTTTCCACGATAAAACAGGTGTTGAATCTGGTAAGGATATGGGTCATGAATACGATGGTATTCGTGAACTGAATAACCCTTTACCTAAATGGTGGACATACCTATTTATCAGCACGATCGTGTTTGCGGCAGTATACCTAGCACTTTATCCTGGTTTGGGTAACTTTAAAGGTGTCCTTGGCTGGACAAGTTCAGATCAAACAGTTCGTAGCGTAGAAGAGTCTCGCTCTTCAATTGCCGCATCTCAAGCTAACAAACAGTTAGATGAATATGCGAAAGAGTTAGATGATGCAAATACCTACTTTGGTGAAGCATTCAAAAAACTTGCGCACAACGATAATGGTCTACGTTCTATACCTGAAATAGCTTCGGATTCAGAAGCTATTAAAGTTGGACAACGTTTATTCTTGCAAAACTGTTCTCAGTGTCATGGTTCCGATGCTCGTGGTCAGAAAGGTTTTCCTAACCTAACTGATGACGCTTGGTTGTACGGTGGTGAGCCACAAGCAATTAAGACGACTATTATGAATGGTCGAATCGGTCAAATGCCAGCATGGAAAGACGCACTAGGTGAGCAAGGCGTTAAAGAAGTAGTTAGCTACACTCTTAGCTTATCTGGTCGTTCAGTAAATGCACGTGAAGCAGAAGCTGGTAAAGCTCGCTTTGTTGTATGTGCTGCATGTCACGGCACTGATGGTAAAGGTAACCCTGCAGTAGGCGCACCTGACCTGACAGATCGTGATTGGCTATTTGGTGACTCACGCGCTGAAGTAACTGAAACTGTAATGAACGGACGCTCAGGCGTAATGCCAGCTTGGAAGGACATTCTAGGCGAAGATAAAGTTCAACTTGTTTCTGCGTATGTTTGGAGCCTAAGCAACTCTGACAATAAGTAACATTTCAATAACAGCCCCTTTCTAAGGGGCTGTCTTTTCTGTATTTTGTAAACCCTCTTCTACCCTTTTCATTGAGATCTTTTTTATGGTAAAGCCTTGGTATAAACAGTTTTGGCCGTGGTTCTTAATTGCCTTGCCCCTAACTGTGGTTATTTGGACAATTCTTACAGTTATTCTATTCACACAAAACTCCGTCGATTTAGTGACTGAGGATTACTACAAAAAAGGTAAAGGCATTAATATCGATATATCGAAAGTTAATGTGGCTAAAGACCTTGGTCTTTTTGCTTCAGTAAGTGAAGAAGAAAACTCCGTAGTTCTTACATTAAACAAGGGTAGCTTGGACCATTTCCCAGCGATAAATGCCATGTTTGTTCATCGTACACTTCCAGATAGAGACTTTTCGAAACTGCTTACAGCAGATGCAAAAGGCAACTACCGTCTAATTTTAGACAATGATATTCAAGGTCCTTGGTTTATTGAACTGAGCCCACATAACTCTGAATGGCTTATACAAGGTCGTATTACATTCCCTCTTGAAACATCAACTCGACTAATGAACTAAAACTATGAACGAATCGTGTTACCACTGCGGTGAAGATGTACCAGCAAACACCGATTTTAAAGTTGAAATCTTAGGTTCAGAACGAGAAATGTGCTGTCCAGGCTGTGAGACGGTTGCTCAAACCATCATAGATAGTGGTCTAGTTTCTTATTATCAATATAGGACAGCTCCAGCTGAAAAAGCTGATCTTGTTCCTGAGCAATTAAGAGCACTTGCACACTACGACAATGAAGATGTGCAACAAGAGTTTGTCCGAAACAGCCAAGATGCCTCAGAAGTTACCCTTTCGATTGAAGGGGTTTCATGTGCGGCTTGTGCTTGGCTAATAGAAAAGCAAGTATCTAAAAAAATAGGTGTCTACAGTATTCGAGTAAACACCACAACGAATCGAGCTCTTCTTAGTTGGGATAAGTCAAAAGTAAGATTGAGTGAATTATTATCTGCCATTCACTCGCTCGGTTATAAAGCCGCACCTTTTGAAGCCGATCAACAAGAAGCCGCTTACCATCGTTCGATGAAAAACTATCTCTACCGACTTGGAGTGGCAGGACTTGCAACCATGCAAGTTATGATGCTTGCCGTTGCATTATATTTAGAAGTTTTTGGCAACCTAGAACCTGAGTTTAAAAGTTACTTCCGTTGGGTAAGCTTAATATTTGCCACTCCCGTATTACTTTACTCAGCCCTACCTTTCTACATTAATGCTTGGAGAAGTTTAAAAGGCAGAACACTAGGAATGGACGTACCTGTTTCTATCGCACTGCTCTTTGCTTATGCCGCTAGCTTAGTGGCTACCGTAACAGAACAAGGCGAAGTGTTCTTTGAGTCCATTTCAATGTTTACCTTTTTCCTACTCTTAGGTCGCTTCCTAGAAATGAGAGCCAGAAGAAAGGCTGCGGCAGCTAGTGGAAATCTACTCAAATTAATCCCTGCGATGGCCACCACTTTAGATGGTAAACAAATCCCCGTTAAAACCTTAAAGGTTGGAGATAAAATTCGCGTCTTGCCTGGAGAACATATACCAGCGGATGGCTTGGTTCTTTCAGGAAGAGTACATGTTGATGAATCAATGTTAACGGGTGAATCCGTACATGTTGTGAAATCTGAGAATGATTCTGTTTTTGCGGGTACATTGAATGGTGATGAGTCATTTGAATTGGAAGTCACTACATCGAAAGCAGACTCAATGATATCTAATATTGTTCGGCTACAAGATGAAGCTCAGTTATCTAAGCCAAAAATTGCAGAAATAGCCGATGTTGTTGCCCGCTACTTTGTCGCAATCATTTTGATCATATCTTTCGGTACTTGGCTGTATTGGCACCAAACCAAACCTGAAGATGCTTTTTGGATAATGCTATCTGTACTTGTTGCGACCTGCCCTTGCGCTTTGTCTCTTGCTACACCTACCGCAATCACTTGCTCGACATCTCGTATGGGCAATTTAGGTATTTTATTGCGTAAAGGGCATGTGTTCGAAACACTTTGTAAAGTGAATCATTTAATCATTGATAAAACTGGCACTTTAACTGAAGGCGATATTCGTATCGCCCGTGTAGATACTAAATCTGATATTGATGAACCTACATGTTTGGCTCTAGCGGCTAGCTTGGAAAAACATGCGAACCACCCAATAGCCAAAGCTTTTCGAGAGTTTGAATCTGAGAGTATTCTTGTCGATAACGTCAGCAACATTATTGGTTCTGGAATTGAAGGAACATTTAACGGGCAACCTATCTCTATCGGGAGTGCAAGATTTATATTAGATAACGCCGAAACGGCAGAGAGTAACGGTATTTACTTAGCTTTAAATGGACAACATATAGCAACCTTTACATATGAAGACCCAATAAGAAAAGAAAGTGCAGAGCTCATCAAACAATTTACTGATGCCGGAATTAAAACAACTCTGCTAACCGGTGATTCATTGGCAAATGCACTCCCTGTTGCCAAATCAATTGGTATACAAGATGTTGTCGCAGACGCAAAACCGGAGGATAAGTTAGCCTACCTTAATTCAACTGACTCGAATGATATAACCATGATGGTTGGTGATGGTATCAATGATGCTCCAACATTAGCTGGTGCACACTTATCCGTTGCAATGGGTGGCGGCACTGACGTTGCAAAAGCATCTGCAGACATGATTTTACTCGGCGATAAATTAGATAGGCTACTTAAGTCACGTATCTTAGCGTTGAAAACTCGTAAAATCATCAGAGAGAACCTTGCATGGTCTCTTGGGTATAACTTACTGATATTACCTCTAGCAGTAGCTGGATTAGTTGCGCCTTATATTGCAGTTGTTGGCATGTCTGCAAGTTCAATTATAGTAGTCTCTAACTCTTTAAGGCTCTTAAAAGAGGAACGTAAGTAATGGAAAGTTTGTACATCTTGATCCCAATTGCGATCATTTTGGTTTGTGTTGCTGTGGGCGTTTTTCTATGGGCTGTGAAAAGTGAGCAGTTTGAAGATTTAGAGCGCCAGGGTCACAATATTTTATTCGATGAAGACAGTGGTAAAGAAATGAACACATCAAAGAAACCTCATGACTCCTGATTGGATTGGCGCTTTCTTCATAGGTTTAATTGGTGCCGGTCATTGTATGGGTATGTGTGGTGGTATTGCCTCTTTACTTTCTATTGGCAGTCAGAAGCCATCACCAATGACCCCACTACTTTATAATTTAGGCCGCCTATCAAGTTACGCATTGATTGGAGCTATTGTTGGCGGGGCTATTTCATCTATCGGAGAACTTAGCCAGTTTAATGCTTTGCTCGGTTGGCTGCGTTTATTCACTGCAATATTCATGATTATCTTGGCTTTGTATATTGGTAAATGGTGGTTTGGCTTGCTTGTTTTTGAGAAGTTAGGTCAGCGGTTATGGCATTATATTTCGCCTATTGGTAAATCATTTCTTCCTCTAAAGCACCCTTCACATGCATTACCTTTTGGTTTTATTTGGGGGTGGCTGCCATGTGGCTTAGTTTATTCTATGCTAACTTGGGCTGCCGTTTCTGGTGGCTCCCTTAACGGAGCCGGAATAATGCTAGCTTTTGGTCTAGGTACTTTACCTGCCATGTTAGCTGTTGGAGTGGGGGCAAGCCTTATAAAAAGAATCCAGCAAGCTACTCTGTTCCGTCAGTTAGGTGCAGTTTTAATCTTTATCTACGGTTTGTATACCGGATATATAGCGATACAGCTCATCAATTATACCGTATGACCAATCTTTTAATGCGGTTTTTTTACTACCTTTTGGGGAGAAGGAATGCTAAAATATTGACGTATATCAAATAGTGAAAGATTGTTATGATTTCTGAAAAGCCTGTGACGAAACGTGTTCAGTCTGGTGGCTGTGCAATCCACTGCCAGGATTGTAGTATTAGCCAGCTCTGTATCCCATTTACTTTGAATGAATCTGAACTTGATCAACTTGATCAGATCATTGAAAGAAAAAAGCCTATTCAAAAAGGTCAAGAGTTATTCAAAGCTGGAGACGAGCTTAAGTCTCTGTATGCGATTCGCTCTGGTACTATTAAGAGTTACACCATTACCGAACAAGGTGATGAACAAATTACTGCATTTCACCTTGCCGGTGACTTAGTAGGTTTTGATGCTATCACAGAAGATATGCATCCTAGCTTTGCTCAAGCTTTAGAAACCTCTATGGTCTGTGAAATTCCTTATGAAATCTTAGATGATTTATCAGGAAAAATGCCAAAGCTTCGCCAGCAGATCATGCGCTTGATGAGTAATGAAATTAAAGGCGACCAAGAAATGATTCTTCTGTTGTCTAAAAAGAATGCAGAGGAGCGCTTAGCTGCTTTCTTATTCAACCTTTCAACTCGATTCTCTCAACGTGGTTTCAGCCCACGAGAATTCCGTTTGACGATGACTCGCGGCGACATTGGTAATTACCTTGGTTTAACCGTTGAAACTATTAGCCGTTTGCTAGGTCGCTTTCAAAAAGCAGACATTCTAAGCGTTAAAGGTAAATACATCACTATCGAAGACCATGATGCCTTAATGGAATTAGCTGGTGTTTCAAAAGAATAACTGATTTATCAATGATGTAGTTCAATAATGAGCTACATCATATTTCTCTCTAAAATCCTCCTATATTTCTCTTAATCTCTCTTTAACTGCGCTACATTAATTATATGGTTTAGCCCTAATAGTAGGCTTAGTTATGAGTATCTATAGCAAAATTCTAGTCGTCGCCGACATTAATCACGATGAGCAACCAGCTCTTGTTCGTGCAATTCAACTCGCTAAAAAGAGTGCTTCAACAAGTCACATTACTTTTTTCCTATCGATTTATGATTTCTCATATGATATGACATCCATGCTCTCACCCGATGAACGTGATGCAATGAGAAAAGGTGTTATTCATCAACGTGAGATTTGGATGAATAAAGTTGCTGAACCTTATATAGATGATTCAATTGAGTTTAATGTCAAAGTGGTTTGGCATAATAGACCGTATGAAGCAACCATAGCTGAGGTTTTCTCTGGTGAACACGATATTCTTATTAAAGGAACTCGTAAGCACGACACTTTAGAGTCCGTCATTTTCACCCCAACGGATTGGCATTTATTACGTAAGTGCCCTTGCCCAGTTCTATTAGTCAAGAATGAATTCTGGCCTGAACATGCAAAAATTTATGCGTCTGTACATGTCGGCTCAGAAAATGATACTCACATTGAACTAAATGACTCTATGGTCGAAAGGCTATTGGAAATAACAGGACGCTTGAATGCTGAGCCATTCCTAGTTAACGCCTACCCTCTGACTCCAGCCAACATCACAATTGAACTCCCTGAGTTTGACCCTACGTCATATACTGATGCTGTTCGTGGTCACCATTTAACTGCAATGAAGGCACTTCGCCAAAAACACCATTTATGTGAAGAACAAACTATTGTACAGCAAGGTCTTCCTGAAGATGTTATCCCGCAAGTAGCGGAAGACAATGGCGCAGCTATGGTGATTTTAGGAACAACCGGACGTACCGGCTTATCTGCCGTTTTCATTGGAAATACTGCTGAGCATGTCATTGATAAGATAAACTGTGATGTTCTCGCTCTGAAGCCAAATGGTTATATCAGCCCTTTGGACCCTAATATTGCTAAGTAAGTGACAATAATTAGAAGGTATATTGATATTTCCTTTAAGAATCCCTAAACAATCACTTTTATTATTAATACAAAAAAGCCCCGACTTCCGGGGCTTTTTATTTTCTAAGCTTGACTTAGACGTTCGTTACATCAATAAACATAGATTCATCAATATGAGCTGAGCCTATATTTGAAGACGAAACTTCCGCTTCAGCGAATTCATATTGTTCACGTTCGCAGCTGCGATCAATGGGTAAGTTTTCGAAATCAAATAGCTCTCTATCAGCAAGCTGACTTGGGCTTACGTTTTGAATTGATTTAAACACTTTTTCTACTCGACCAGGGGTCTTCTTATCCCAATCGATAAGCATAGCTTTAATATTTTGACGTTGAAGATTTTCTTGTGAACCACATAGGTTACAAGGAATAATTGGAAACTCTTTATGCTCCGCATATTCAATAAGGTCCGTTTCTCGACAGTAAGTCAGAGGGCGGATTACAACATTGCGACCATCATCTGAACGAAGTTTAGGCGGCATTGCTTTTAGGCGTGCGCCATGAAACATATTGAGGAACATAGTTTCAACAATATCATCTAGATGGTGACCAAGAGCGATCTTAGTTGCGCCAATCTTCTCAGCAAATGAGTAAAGTGTGCCTCTACGTAAACGAGAGCAAAGACCACAAGTCGTTTTACCTTCAGGCACTTTCTCTTTAACGACCGAATACGTATCCTTATCTACGATGTAATAAGGAATATTCAATGTTTCAAAGTAGTCAGGAAGAATATGTTCAGGGAAACCTGGCTGTTTCTGGTCTAAGTTAACAGCCACTACATCAAATTTGATTGGAGCAACTTCACGAAGCTTAAGTAAGATATCCAACATCGCAAATGAATCTTTACCGCCGCTGATACATGCCATAACAACATCATTTTCTTCGATCATGTTGTAATCAACAATGGCGTTACCAACATTTTTTCTTAAACGCTTCTGAAGTTTGTTGAATTCGTGTGTTTCTTTTCTATTATCGACTTGATTCATTACGACTCTCACACTGTCGAGTAACCGACGGTAGCTTTGCTTGGTGGATTCTTTAAGGGCGTGGATTATACGGATTTTTATTTAATGTTGAAATACTAACTAGAGATAAAACATCTGAGTTTATTAAGAAGTAATGCCGTTTTAGAACATAGTATTTATTGCTTCTACGTTTCAGCATTCTCTAAAAGTAGTTATGAAGCTTATATAGACCGCCAATATAGGTTTAGTCATTCGCTTCATAACTAACTGTTTGTAGTGATTATTGAGCAGGAATGTAAGGAAGTACACGTTGAGTGGCTTCAGGTAACACTAAAGTATCCCCTTTTTGTAGGTCGTCTAAAGTAAAACGAGCTTTACCATCAATAATAGGGATGCTTTTACCGCTGGAAGTCTTAATATCACTGTTTAAGTTGTTTGCAAATTCTAACGTTACACCGGTAATCTTAGGCGTAAACCAACTAGAAAACATACCACTTAAGTCCTCTAACATGATCTGCATTTGCGGCAGGAGTGTTTCGATATTTTCATAGGAAACGGAACCGTCAAGTGGCTCTTTTGTCATTACGACAAGCGAGTAATCACATACTTCTTCTTCCGTCTGGACAAAAATGAGAGGGTTCGCTGATCTTAAGTTGCTATCTATTGGTAGAGGGAATTCATTCGAACTAGGGATATCAAACTCTTCATAATGCTCTTCTTTTTCCATCCAAGCTTTTTTGATATTACATATTTTCTGTGTTTCTTGATCAATAAAGAAAACGGCAACTTTTACATCATCATGCCCTTCTTTATTGTTGTTTTTTAACTGTGTATACAGTTTTGAATAGGTAAACATATATTCTTGAGCAGAAGCTGGAATTGCAAAAGCAAGCCCTAAAGATGCGAGTATTGCGATAGTCGTTTTTTTCATTCTAATTATCTTGTTATATGTAGAGTGGACATCAAGGTGATGTTTCAAACTCATTACTGAGCCCAATATTTTTGATTATGGCGAATCATAGCCTGCAAATCTTCCACATAAGCAGAGCCTCTTTCAGAGTATTTCAGCAGACCGTTTGTCAATTCTGTCGCGGTATTGTGTGTTAACAATTCTTGTCCAGCATCGGATAAATCACTTCGGATGCCCCTTAACTCTTTATAAGCACGGTTTCGGTTTATATTCATGAAGTAACGATGTACTGATTCTTGGCTAGATGAGAACTTGGCAACTTCATGAGTACTGCCTTCATTTCTTTGTAAAGGAACTAAGCCGCAGCCTTTCGAATAACACCATTGCCCAAAGAAATTATTCGCTTGCTTTGCAAAACGTGATGTTCCCCAGGCCGATTCATTCGCGGCTTGTGATAAAACCAAAGCCTCGGGCAAGACATTCACGCGATTTAACATTTCGGATAACCAAGTATTATCTAAACCCTCTGTTGACAGAGGTAAACTGTATAATTTGCCTAATCGTTTCGCATACGACAGCTCTTCTGCAGATAAAGATTCAATACCACTGTCTGCCCATTTAAGAAGATGCCTACGTTCTTTGGTTATCCGGTTATTTTCAATTTGAATACTCGGACGAAGGTAAGAGAAAAAGGAATCCTTCTTCTCATTTACATCTCCTATAGCACCAAAATCTGGAGTCGACGTAGGCAACATTTCAACACTGATTTCAGGTTGCTCTGTTTTCTTAGCTTGCAAGGATTTACGACGCTCTTCTTGTTCATAAATATATGGACCTATAAATGAAACAGTTCCAACAACTGCAAAAGCAAGGAATTTTGTTGATTTAGAGCTAATGATATTTTCAAACTTAGACATATTCGGATCTTTTATTAGTCGGCTTTTCTATTAACAAGCTTTAAGCATTGAAAACATCAGAGTTCGGGTTGCTACCATTATCACTATCGTTATCATTATTTGAGTCATGCGGGCGATAAGATGCGATGACTTTGAGCTTAATGCCAAACATCTCACGGTATAAGATGCCTTTCACATGAAAGAAAAATGGCAGTACGAAAATCAACCCAATTCCGTACATCATCGCAGCAATGACAAACATCAACATAACTAATAGGTAGATTGAAGCAACAACGAAGATCTTCTTATTAATCGCTCGAAGTGAAAGTAACAGCGCTTGCATCGGAGGCACTTTCTTTTCACAAATGAGTAGAATCGAATGACTGAAAGCTAATGAAAAGTAAATAGACAAGAATGGGAGGATCATACCAGCAATGCCTTGAAGCATCAGGCTAAACAAAGTCACTAAAATGACTGGCACCGTGAACTGCAACCCTTTCCCAATATGTTTAAGCTTTGTATTCAAACCAGCAGCATGGCTCATCGCCATTAAACTAATACCGGCGTAAATCGGCGCACTCACAACTTCATAACTGAAGTTTGCGATGAAGATTGATTCAACAATTTGAGGGGTAAATGCTTCAGGGTCTATGACAGCATCCAATATAACGCTTGGGTCACCAAGTTGAAGCTGTAATGCAATGTAGAAGATTGCAAGTTGAATAAACATCAAAGCAACAATAGCAGGAGAGAAAGAGAGAAAATGATTAACCGTATATTTCCATGCTTCCTGAAAAACGGCCGTGGCTTTTAGCTCGTAATTTCCAGAAAGAGCGCGTTCAATGCTCCCGCCTAAATTAAAATCTTTTTCAATGTCGTTATTCATAGTTCTTCCTAGGTAGACAATACATATACGAGCCACCTAACTTGTTGATAAAAAATTGGGTTCATTATACGCATATGTCGTATGTAAACTAAAATATGATTCTGTAACAAGCCTTGCTTTCTTGCCTTTTTGATTGATAATTAACCACTTAAACTATCATTTACGCTATAGATTATAGTATGGATAGAAATACCGAGTTTTACCTGTGAAATTTTTTATTGTCTAACGTTAAAAAATGCTTTGAATTCACACTTTTGGTGATTATGATGCGCGCCTTAAAGTGTATAGCAGCAGGTCATCCTAATACGGACCAAGGTGGAGATAAACAGACGTTGAACGCTAAACAATCAGTAGGAAAACCAGTCGTACAGTTAACTGGTATTAGTAAAAGTTTCGATGGTAAGGAAGTCATCGGCAATCTCGATTTAAATGTAAATCATGGTGAGTTTCTTACCATATTAGGTCCCTCTGGTTGCGGTAAAACCACGGTGCTAAGAATGATTGCGGGTTTTGAAACGGCAGATAGCGGTGAAATTCTATTAGCTGAACAGAATGTAACCCAAGTCCCTGCTGAACAAAGGCATGTAAACACTGTTTTCCAAAGCTATGCCCTTTTTCCACATATGACTGTCTTCGACAATGTGGCATTTGGTTTACGAATGCAAAAAGTTTCAAACGACGATATCGAAATCCGAGTTATGGAAGCTTTGAAGATGGTACGTTTAGAGCAAATGGCACAGCGTAAACCACATCAACTTTCTGGTGGTCAGCAGCAGCGTATCGCTATCGCAAGAGCTGTTGTAAACAAGCCTAAAGTATTATTACTTGATGAATCACTTTCAGCACTTGATTACAAACTACGTAAACAGATGCAAATAGAGCTTAAACAATTGCAACGCCAACTTGGTATTACGTTCATTTTTGTCACGCATGACCAAGAAGAAGCATTATCAATGTCTGACCGTATCATTGTTATGCGAGACGGTGTCATTGAGCAAGACGGTACACCAAGAGAGATTTACGAAGAACCAAAGAACCTCTTTGTTGCTCGTTTCATTGGAGAAATTAACGTCTTCGAAGCTAAAGCAATTTCTCGTCAGGATGACAATCGTATACATGCGATGATAGAAGGCATTGAATGCTCCATTCATCATGACAAAGCTATAGCTCAAGGTGACTGCCTACAAGTACTTCTAAGGCCTGAAGATCTTCGAATTGAAGAGATTAAAGAGTCTGAACAGCGTGGTATTGTTGGGCATGTTGTAGAGCGTACCTATAAAGGCATGACGCTAGATTCTGTTATTGAACTTGAGTCTGGAATGCGCGTAATGGTAAGTGAATTCTTCAATGAAGATGATCCCGATGTTGATCACTCATTAGGGCAAAAAGTTGCGATTACTTGGGTTGAAAGCTGGGAAGTGGTACTTAAAGATGAGCAAGAAGTTTAATTTACAAAATGCCATCATCGCTTTAATTGGTGGATGGCTAATCCTATTCGTCATGATTCCAAATATCATGATTATTGGAACAAGTTTTCTTACTCGTGATGAAGCCAACTTAATTGAGATGACTTTCACGCTAGATAACTATCTACGCTTGGCTGATCCCCTGTACTTGAAAGTGCTACTTCACTCTTTCTACATGGCGATAATTGCGACCCTATTGTGTTTGGTTATTGGGTACCCGTTCGCATACATCATTGCGAAAATGCCTGAAAAGTGGCGACCAATCATGTTGTTTCTTGTGATTGTTCCTTTTTGGACCAACTCATTGATCAGAACTTACGGTCTTAAGATTGTACTTGGTACTCAAGGGATCCTAAACAAGTCGCTTATTGCTCTAGATATTATTGATAAGCCTATTCGTATTATGTACAGCGAAACCGCAGTGATGATTGGCTTAGTTTACATATTGCTACCTTTCATGATTTTGCCTCTGTATTCGGCTATCGAAAAATTGGATGGAACATACCTAGAAGCAGCAAAAGATCTAGGCGCAAACAAGTTTCAAACTTTGATAAGGGTTGTGTTGCCTTTAACTATGCCTGGCATTATTGGTGGTTGTTTATTAGTACTACTACCAGCTTTAGGAATGTTCTACATCTCAGATTTATTAGGCGGAGCGAAAAACTTGCTGATTGGTAACGTCATTAAGAGCCAAGTCCTTAATGCTAGAGACTGGCCATTTGGCGCCGCAACCAGTATTGCTTTAACCATGGCTATGGCTGTTATGCTTTATGCGTATTACCGAGCAGGCAGACTATTGAACAAAAAAGTGGAACTAGATTAATGGGCCGCACAGTTAAGTTTAGCTTTATGGCGTTGGTATATGCGTTTTTATACCTGCCAATAATCGTATTAATTGCTAACTCGTTTAATGCCAATAAGTTTGGTATGAAATGGGGTGGCTTCACCACAAAATGGTATGACGCATTAATCAATAACGATAGCTTAATGCAAGCCGCTTGGCATTCATTGAATGTGGCAGTATTTTCAGCAACAGCCGCTACATTAATTGGGAGCTTAACTGCCGTTGCCCTATTCCGTTACCAATTTAAGGGTAAAGGTGCAGTGAATGGCATGCTATTTATTGTAATGATGTCGCCAGATATCGTAATGGCAATTTCATTGCTTGCTCTATTTTTAGTGATGGGTGTGCAATTAGGCTTCTTTACCTTGCTGGTTGCGCACATCACATTTTGTTTACCATTTGTCGTTGTCACGGTTTACAGCCGTTTAAATGGTTTCGATGTAAAAATGCTTGAAGCAGCAAAAGATCTAGGTGCAAGTGAGTGGACGATCTTAAAACAGATTATCCTTCCCTTAGCTAAACCTGCCGTTGCTGCAGGTTGGTTATTGAGTTTCACTCTGTCATTAGACGATGTGATCATCAGCTCGTTTGTTACTGGTCCAACTTATGAAATATTGCCGTTGAAAATTTACTCCATGGTAAAAGTTGGGATATCACCAGAAGTAAACGCACTTGCAACCGTGATGTTAGTCGTCTCCTTAATCTTGGTGATCACTTCACAGTTGCTGGCAAGAGAAAAAGTTAAGTAAACTTCGAAAAATCTTTATAAACAGAATGGCACGTACCATTCTGTTTTTCTATCTACTGCCATTATGGCAACGTTTGGTTTGGAGCTAACGTCAATGAAAAAATGGGCTACTTTACTAGCTGGTAGTGCATGTGCGCTTTCAATGTTATCTGGAACAGTGTCTGCGGATGAAAATAAAGAATTAGTATTTATGAATTGGGGGCCTTACATCAACAGTGAGATCCTTGAACAGTTCACAAATGAAACGGGTATTAAGGTTATTTACTCTACGTATGAGTCAAATGAAACTTTATACGCGAAACTAAAAACCCATAACAAGGGCTATGATCTTGTTGTGCCATCAACGTATTTTGTTTCTAAAATGCGTGACGAAGGTATGTTGCAAAAGATCGACAAATCTAAGCTGACTAACTTTAATAATCTAGATACTAATTATTTAGATAAAGCTTACGACCCAAAGAATGAGTACTCCATTCCTCATGTCGTAGCTATCACCGGCTTAGCCGTAAATACTGATATGTATGACCCTGAGGAATTCCAAAGTTGGGCTGACTTATGGAAGCCTGAACTTGAAGGGCAATTAATGATGATGGATGACACTCGTGAAGTGTTCCACATTGCTTTGCGAAAACTGGGCTATTCGGGTAATACCACAGACGAAAAGCAAATTGATGAAGCTTATGCTGAATTGCGAAAACTCATGCCAAATGTTCTAGTGTTTAACTCAGATAACCCAGGTGCGCCTTATATGTCTGGTGAAGTTGGCTTAGGGATGCTTTGGAATGGTTCTGCTGCTGCTGCACAAAATGAAGGTTTGCCAATTAAATTAGTATTCCCGAAGGAAGGCGGTATTGGTTGGGTGGACAACTTTGCGATTAGCTCTGGAGCCATGAACATTGAGGCGGCTCATAAAATGATCGATTTTCTACTTCGTCCAGAAATTGCAGAACAAATCTCTCGTGACACTGGGTACTTAACTGCGGTGAAAGCATCCAATGAGAAATTTAAAGATAGCCCTGCTCTATTCCCATCTCAAGAGGACTTGGATCGAGTTGAATGGCAATCTGCAGTAGGCGATAAAACTGTTCAGTATGAAGAGTACTTCATGAAGCTAAAAGCTGGACAATAGACACTCATAACTTTTTTGATCAATAGGCAGCTTAGGCTGCCTATTTTGTTTTCAGGCTGGTATAATTAAGTTCTTCGATTTTTATAAATCTTTCCTTTGGGTTCGCTACCCAGTCCTAGATAAAACAAATGAACGGAACAGTAATGAAAAAAACACTGTATACCGGCGCATTGTGTGCTGCTACTTTACTTTCTACTCCTTCTTTCGCGGCTGACGAAGAGCTATATTTTTATAATTGGTCTGAATACATTCCAAATGAAGTCCTTGAAGATTTCACAAAAGAAACGGGTATCAAAGTTTTCTACTCAACGTATGAGTCTAACGAAAGCATGTACGCTAAGTTGAAAACACAAGGCACAGGATATGACTTAGTCGTACCTTCAACTTATTTTGTATCAAAAATGCGTAAAGAAGGCATGCTTCAAGAGTTAGATAAAAGCAAGTTAAGCCATTTTGCAGATTTAGATCCAAACTATTTAGACAAGCCTTTTGACCCTAGTAATAACTACTCAATTCCATACATTTGGGGTGCAACGGGTATTGGGATCAACTCAGATATGCTTGATAAGTCATCTGTAAAAAGCTGGGGCGATCTATGGGACACTCAATGGGAAGGTCAATTAATGATGATGGACGACTCTCGCGAAGTCTTCCACATTGCATTGTCTAAGTTGGGTTACTCACCTAACACCACTAACCCAGAAGAAATCAAAGAAGCTTATGAAGAGTTACGTAAGCTTATGCCAAACGTTTTAGTCTTTAACTCAGATTTTCCAGCTAACCCTTACTTAGCTGGAGAAGTATCATTAGGTATGCTTTGGAATGGTTCTGCGTATATGGCTCGCCAAGAAGGTGCAACCATAGACATCATCTGGCCAGAACAAGGCACTATCTTTTGGATGGACAGCTTAGCTATTCCAGCAGGAGCTAAGAATACTGATGCCGCACATAAGATGATTGATTTCCTGCTAAGACCAGAAAATGCAGCTAAAATTGCTTTAGAGATTGGCTACCCAACACCAGTAAAAACAGCCTACCCATTGCTACCAAAAGAATTTGCTAATGATAAAAACGTATTCCCACCACAAAAGGTGATGGACAACGGCGTTTGGCAAGATGAAGTTGGTGAAGCAAGTGCCATTTATGACGAGTACTTCCAAAAGTTAAAAGTGAATAACTAATACTCAATTAGATTTATAACAAAGCGGCGCAAGCCGCTTTATTTTTATCTAAACTTTATATAGAATCAAAAGTAAACGAAATGGAGTTCTATATAAATGCCAGCAAACCCCATACTGATAGTCGTTGTCTTTATGTTAATTGCATCTTTAGTGATGCTTGCCGTCAGTTCAGTTTTAGAAATTGATTCTAATTATGATCTTTTCTTCGAAACGAATACGCTAGTAATTGTAACGTATATCTACTTTGTTGCTCGCCGAGTCATTTATAAGAATAGAATCCTGCAATGTGGCGCTTTATTACTCATATTTAATCTTACTTACGATGTAGTAACTGAATTGCACTTCTTAGATGTATGGGCTGATAAAAACGAGTTTTTGGACACTTTTCTTGAAGATGGATTACTTCAAACAGCCTTTCTATTAATCGCCATTGGAGTCACACAAGTGTCCTCTCATCTCAATGAAGCAAGCAAAAAAGATGAATTAACAGGGCTGTATAACCGTAAAAAATTTGATGCTATACAACTAGAAGAATTTGAACTGATTTTTTTAGACCTTGATGGGCTGAAACTAGTGAATGACCACAAAGGTCATAATGTTGGCGATTTAATGATAGTCCGCTTTTCTCAAGCTCTATCTCAAGCCATTATTGAAAAAGAAATGATTTTCAGAGTAGGTGGTGACGAATTTGTTGTAACCACTGAAATAGGACGAAGTGAAGAGTTTATCTCTCAAGTGAAAGCACAACTACAAGGTGAGAGGATCTCTTTTTCATACGGGGTTGAACAAGCTACCCGTTGTAATTTCAAACAGGCTTTAATTCGGTCTGACCAAGCTATGTATGAAATGAAAAAAGAGCAGAAAGAAAGCGACAACACAAGTTCGGAGCATTAAAAAGGAGACTTTACGTCTCCTTCTCTCTTTTACTCTTTTACTCTTTTACTCTAATCTCTAATCTCTAATCTCTAATCTCTAATCTCTAATTAAAGCCTATTAAGATAATTAATAACTGCATATTTAATTACAAAGAATTAAGCGCTTAGAGCCCCATCCCGAGTAAGTAATTCTTTAACTAGTTTGGGAATCTCAATACTCGCTTTACCATAACGTTTTTCTTCAAACTCACTTTCCACAGCACTTGGCTCTAAGTTCACTTCGATCGTATGAGCGCCATGCATTTTTGCATCGTGTACAAAGCCCGCTGCTGGGTACACCACTCCAGATGTCCCTATAGAAACAAAGAGGTCGGCTTCTTCTAAGGCAGAATAAATGTCGCCCATACGTAAAGGCATTTCACCAAACCAAACAATATGAGGCCGCATTTGAGCCGGAATTTGACAGCAATGGCATAAATCACCCGTCGTAATCTTATCTTTATGCTCAATTACTTGATTCGATTCACTACATCTCGCCTTAAGTAATTCACCATGCATATGGATAATATTCGAACTTCCGCCTCGTTCATGAAGGTTATCGATATTCTGAGTAATAATGGTCACTTTACCTTCAAGCTGATCTTCCAGTTCACCTAATGCTAGATGAGCGGAATTAGGGTTTATTTCTTTCCCTTGAAGCCCTGCTCTTCTTTTATTATAAAATTCTTGTACGAGATCAGGATCTTTGACGAAACCTTCAGGCGTTGCCACATCTTCAATTTTATGGTTTTCCCATAATCCATCTTGAGCTCGAAATGTCTGAATGCCTGACTCGGCCGAAATGCCAGCGCCAGTGAGAATCACAATGTTCTTATATGGGAAATTCATATCGTATCCTTACCAATAAACTATCTAAACTCAGATTAGCACTCTTCAAATTCCAACAATAGTTTTAGGGATTAGACTATGGTCTTAACTTAAAGGAATCGTTAGATATTTGTGATGTAGAACAAAGTACGATTTGGAAGAAATACTCCATTTATTAAAGCTTTCACTAATAACAGACTTAATCACTAAACCTAAAAGAAAACTGAGAGATTTAGTTCTAAAACCAAAAAAACGACCGAAGCCGTTTTTATTAAGGATTTAGGTATTGAGACTAGAGATTAGTCTTCACTGATAGAGGAAATCTTATGAATTGATAAATCAGCACCGTTAAATTCATCTTCTTCACTTAAGCGCAGCCCTGTGAATTTGTTCAGTAGCCCGTAAACAATAAATGAACCGATTAAAGCAACAAGAATACCAGCGAATGTACCTAAGAGTTGAACCGTAAAACTCACCCCACCTAGCCCCCACAACGCTTGTTGTCCAAAGATGCCAGCTGCAATACCGCCCCAAGCACCACAAACACCATGTAAAGGCCACACACCCAATACGTCGTCTATCTTGGTTTTATTCTGCATGTATGTAAATAAATACACGAATAGAGCACCTGCAATACCACCTGTTACTAACGCTCCAAGTGGGTGCATTAAGTCCGAACCAGCACATACTGCAACTAAGCCAGCTAATGGACCATTATGAATAAAGCCTGGGTCATTTTTACCCGCCACAAGTGCTGCCAGAATGCCGCCGACCATTGCCATTAAAGAGTTCATAGCAACCAAGCCACTAATGCCGTTAATCGCTTGTGCTGACATCACATTGAAGCCAAACCAACCGACACATAAGATCCATGCGCCAAGAGCAAGGAATGGGATATTTGATGGTGCAAAGTTGGTGTGTTTTCCTGCACGAATACGCCCCTTACGCATACCTAAGAAGTACACAGCAACTAAAGCTATCCAACCGCCAACACCATGCACAACAACAGAGCCTGCGAAATCATGAAAACCATAACCAAATTGAGCCTCAAACCAAGCTTGCAGACCAAAGTTACCATTCCAAATAATGCCTTCAAAAAGTGGGTACACAAAACCAACAGTAAAGAACGTTGCAATCAATATTGGGTAAAAGCGTGCACGCTCAGCAATACCACCCGATACTATGGCAGGAATAGCTGCAGCAAAAGTCAGTAAGAAAAAGAATTTAACCATTTCATAGCCATTTGCTTGTGAGAGCGTTTCTGCATCAGCAAAAAAGTTAGCGCCATAAGCAACCCAATAGCCAATAAAAAAATACGCAATGGCAGAAACGCCAAAATCAGCCAGTATTTTTACTAAAGCATTCACTTGGTTCTTTTTTCGTACTGTTCCCACTTCCAAAAAAGCGAAGCCAGCGTGCATCAAGAACACCATAATGGCACCAAGTAGTAGAAATAAGGTATCTGAACTTTGGGTTAGGCTCTGTACAGCGCTATGAACCTGGGTAACCGTTTCACTCATGTCTTGCATTCTCCATTGCTTTAAATTCAACTCTGCACTTTTTCCGTGCTACAGAGAGTTAATTGAACTAATTTGGTGATTTATTAATTTAATCGTCAATAAAGCAAAGAGTGTTCCATCTTTAAAAAACAGCTCTCATAGAATTTTTATGGTTTTAAATTATTGTTTTAATTACTTAAAATCTGATTGGCGAGTTCTCTATTCTTCTTCTCATTTCCTTTTTAGATTTTAAATTGCACCAGATTAGTGCTATTGCCTCAATTTGATCCACTTAGAGTTATTCGAACTATATTAATATGTGTTTTTTTGAAGGTTAAGTAGTCTGAAAGGAATTATCAGCATATAAACTGTCTGTATTACACGTTTAATACTTATATTTCTAATACAAAAACGCCCCTAATTGGGGCGTTTGAAAATGAACAAATCCTAACTAAAAGGTAATACTATTCAGCTTTATCTTTTACTCGATCATACCAAAGGTTGTGGTGTTGCTTAGCCCATGACTCGTCTACATAGCCGGTTTTCATACCTTCTAATGCGCCTTCAGTCCCCACCGTACCAATATAGATATGACCAAAAGAAGCCGCGATTAAACCCAGTGAAGCAACGGCATGGATAACATTAGCAATTTGCATATGCTCTCGAAGTTGACCAAACATTGGGAAATCCATCACAAGACCAGAAATACACACCGCAACTCCAGCCGTAGCTAACAGCCAAAACCAAACCTTTTCGCCACCGTTACAGAAGTCAGCAGATGGGTGTTTCCCATTTGGTAAAATACCACCACCGGCTTTAAACCACTCTAAGTCCACTTTGGTAAAGAAATTGTTTTTTAACCACTTAACAAGCATTACCGTAATGCCAACCACAAACAAAGGACCTAAATAGTTATGGGAAATCTTAGCAGCCATAACTAAGTTCGCCCAAATGCCATCAGATAGCACAGGTTTCACTACATGTTTTCCATACATGAGCGTCAAACCCGAAAAACCAAGGATAATAAATAGAATTGCGGTATACCAATGAAGTGCTCTTTCAAAGGGAGTCCAACGCAGTACCTTTTTCCCCGTCTTTGGCTTATCGACTTTAATTTGCCCTGCCCATAAGTAGAAAGCAAAAAGCGACGCAAACGACGCACCAATCATTAATGCACCGATTGGGGTAATCCACTTATTTCGAATTTCACGCCACAGCTGACCAGAAGTGTTGATCAACACACCAGCTTCACGATGCTGAGCTGTTGTATAGCCTTCTTGTCCATCTTTAACTTGTCGCCAGTAATCTGCGCCCGCTAATTGAACAACTTCTTGTTCTGCATTCGCTTTTTCTGTCGTGGCAGTTGCTTCCGAAAAAGCAACTGTTGAAAACAGAAGAGCAAAAACGCTAACTAATAATACGTATATACGTTTCACTCTTATCTGCTCCTAGCTTTTTGTTGCATCAAATGAAAGATCTTCACCGTTTGTCCAACCTGCGCCTTTCGCACCACGTTCAACAACACGTTGACGGAAAATCTCTGATACTTTCTCAGCATCACCGGCAATAAGCGCTTTCGTTGAACATAGTGAAGCACACATTGGCAGTTTACCCTCCGCTATACGGTTAGCACCGTATTTTTTGCGTTCTTCTTCTGAGCCTGCCTCAGTTTCAGGACCACCTGCACAGAATGTACATTTATCCATTTTTCCTCGCTCGCCAAATGCTGACTCTTGAGGGAATTGAGGAGCTCCAAATGGACATGCAAACAAGCAATAACCACAACCAATGCATAAGTCTTTATTGTGTAATACAATGCCGTCGTCTGTTTGCTTAAAGCAATCTGTTGGGCAAACCGCCATACAAGGTGCGTCAGTACAGTGCATACACGCGACAGAAATCGAGTTTTCACCCGGTTCACCGTCATTCAATGTCACAACGCGTCGGCGTTGAATGCCCCACTCTAATGCGTCATCATTTTCGTTCTTACATGCTGTGACACAACCATTACATTCAATACAACGTTTGGTGTCACACAGGAATTTCATCTTAGCCATCTTGTGACTCCTTACGCTTTAGTAATTTTACAGAGGGTAACTTTGGTTTCCTGCATTTGCGTCACAGGATCATAGCCATAGGTCGTTGCGATATTGGCTGATTCACCAATTACATATGGGTCTGTTCCTTCTGGGTACTTGTCTCTTAACTCTTCACCTTGGAATTTGCCACCAAAATGGAAAGGTATGAATGCAAGGCCGGGTTTCACTCTGCGAGTAACCATGGCTTTCACATGAATACGCCCTTTTTCTGCGCCTTCAACCCAAACCATTTCCCCATCTTTAAAACCGATATCATTGGCGTCTTTCGGGTTCACTTCCACAAACATTTCTTGTTGGAGCTCAGCCAGCCAAGGGTTAGAACGTGTTTCTTCACCACCGCCTTCGTATTCAACTAAACGACCAGAAGTAAGAATGATTGGGTATTCACCTGATTTATCTTGCTCTTGAATAGACTTGTACAAAGTCGGTAAACGGTAGATAGATTCACTGTCATCCCATGTTGGATAATCAGCGACTAAATCACGACGAGGTGTGTAAAGTGGCTCACGGTGAAGCGGTACTCTGTCAGGGAATGTCCACACAATGGCACGCGCTTTTGCGTTACCGAAAGGCATACAACCGTGTTTAATGGCTACGCGCTGGATACCACCGGAAGTATCTGTCTTCCAGTTTTTACCTTCCGCTGCAGCTTTTTCTTTTTCAGTTAAGTCATCCCACCAACCTAGGTGCTTCAATAGTTTGTCACTGAATTCTGGGTAACCGTCTTCGAGCTCACAATCTTTTGAATAACTATCTTCTGCAAGTAGATTATCTCCTTCAAATTCCACACCAAATCGAGCACGGAAGTTACCACCACCATCAGCAACCGCTTTAGATGTATCGTATAAAATATGGGTGCCTGGGTGTTTCATTTCAGGTGTCCCCCAACATGGCCAAGGAAGACCATAGGTTTCACCATGAGCGGCCCCACCTTCTGCTTCAAGAGTAGTCTTATGGAAGGTGTGCCAGTTTTGTTGGTGTTCTTTAATACGTTCAGGGCTTTGACCTGTGTAGCCAATTGTCCACATGCCTTTATTAAATTCACGAGTGATATCTTCGATAACAGGCTGATTGTTTTCAACACGAACGTTTTTAAATAACTGCTCTGCAATACCTAACTTTTTAGATAGCAGGTACATAATTTCGTGATCAGGCTTAGATTCAAACAATGGATCGATAACTTGATCACGCCATTGAAGTGAGCGGTTTGAAGCGGTCACTGAACCTGTAGTTTCGAATTGAGTGGTTGCTGGCAGTAGATATACGCCATCTGTGCGATCATTCATCACGGCTGCAACTGTTGGGTATGGATCGACAATCACCATCATATCCAACTTCTGCATCGCCTTTTTCATTTCTACGCCACGGGTTTGTGAGTTAACCGCATGACCCCAGTAGAACATTGCGCGAATATTGTCGTTCTGTTCGATGTTGTCTTTATTTTCAAGAACACCATCAATCCAACGAGACACGGGAATACCCATATTATTCATTGGTTTCTTGCCATGGTATTTTTTCTGATCGAAGCGATCGGTTAGCCAAGCGTAATCAACATCCCACACTTTTGACCAATGCTTCCACGCACCATCAGATAAACCGTAGTAACCCGGTAGAGTATGTGAAAGCACACCAAGGTCAGTTGCGCCTTGTACGTTATCGTGACCACGGAAGATATTCGCACCACCACCAGATTTACCCATGTTTCCAAGCGCAAGCTCAAGTACACAGTAAGCGCGTGTATTGTTGTTACCTGTTGTATGTTGAGTACCGCCCATACACCAAACAATACAGCCAGGACGATTCTCTGAAAGTAGCTTAGCCGTTTGGTAAACTTCTTCTTTGCTTACGCTGGTTACGCGCTCAACTTCTTCTGGTGTCCATTTCGCAACTTCAGCTCGAATTTCATCCATACCGTAAACACGTTGGCGGATAAACTCTTTGTCTTCCCATTTATTTTCAAATACGTGCCATAACACACCCCAAATAAACGCAACATCCGTACCTGGGCGAAGTGACACATAATGATCAGCTTTTGCTGCAGTGCGAGTACGACGAGGGTCAGCCACCACAATCTTACAATCGTTCTTTTCTTTCGCGATTAAGATGTGCTGCATGGCAACTGGGTGAGCTTCTGCTGGGTTTGAACCAATGAACAGCATAGATTTACAATTATGCATGTCATTAAATGAATTGGTCATTGCTCCGTAACCCCAAGTGTTAGCTACACCTGAAACCGTTGTGGAGTGACAAATACGCGCTTGGTGATCGACATTATTCGTTCCCCAAATAGACGCCATTTTTCGGAAGGTATAGGCTTGCTCATTACTGTGCTTAGCACTGCCTAACCAGTAAACTGAATCAGGTCCAGATTCTTTACGAATATCTAACGCTTTGTTGCCAATTTCTTCAATGGCCTGCTCCCAAGAAAGCTTCTTCCATTTACCACCTTCAAGCTTCATTGGGTATTTTAAACGGCGTTCACCATGACCATGCTCGCGTAGTGCTGCGCCTTTTGCACAGTGACCACCAGCATTGAATGGATGATCAAAAGCAGGTTCTTGCCCCGTCCACACACCATTTTGAACTTCTGCATAAATGCCGCAACCAACGGAACAGTGTGAACAAATCGTACGTTTGATTTCAGTTTTAGCGGTCGGGTCGACTGACTTTGCTTCAGCTTTCTTAATCATTGATGGTGCAAACATTGAAGCACCAACAGCAACACCACCAGCGGCAAGTGAGCTGTTTTTCATGAAAGAGCGGCGGCTAATACCTAATTGGTTTTCTTGTTTACTGACGCTATCGGAGCGTTTCGTTAATTTCATTAGTTAGCTCCTATAGACTGTCGTAGTAATCACGAATATGTTTAGTTTCGTGATAGCCTTCTTGATTAATTTCGATGTTACTTTTTGGGGTGTTCTCTTCTGAGGCATTAGCCACTTTTGCTGTACCAGCAACGACAGCCCCCGCAACGGCTGCAGTACTTAGTCCTTTAAGAAGGTCTCTACGGCTGGTGTTTACCTTATCTTGATCTTTCATCATTGCTTCCCTTTACCGGTTAGGTAGTGTTGGATGCTTAAGCATCTCTAATACAAATTCAGCGCTTTTCTTCTACAAAAATCTGATTTTTTACATCGACTTTATGAACAGCTTTATTGTGTTTTGGATTCACAGCAAAGCTCACTTGTTCTATCGTCAAAAACGCATTCAATAAGTTGGCAACTGCCGCATAAAAACTTACGCTTTTCGCTTGTTGTAGTTGCTCCACGAATGAACCAGCCCAATTACCAATATGTTTGTTGAAAAATGTTTGCTGAACAGGTTTAGGTAATTCAACAAGCATTGACATCACTTCAAGCAAAGCTGAAATATGATCTTCAGGCTCTTTAACGTCTTTGTGTCTCTCAAACCCAAGAGCATCTAGGTCTTGTCGAAGATCAGACAAAGGTTTTTCCATGAGAGAGCCGGTGATATGCCAAGATCCAAACTGAACGACTTCTCCACGCCCTACACCAATAAACAAATCTTGGTATTCTTCAGCCACTTGGTTTAATGAATGTGAACGCGCGGCTTCACGAAGTGCATCCCAAGCAATCGCCATAGGATGCTGATCTTCTGTGACTTCAAGTTGAGTTAGCCACATTAAAAATTCTTCACTCGGTGCACTTCTAAAAAGTTGGGCAATAAGTAAGTAAATATCTGCACGCAGCGACTCATCATTATTTGATGCATTCTCTGAAGATTGATTAGCTGATAATTGATTGTCTGATTTCATTTATTACCTACTTAGAATTTCAACTGCTGTTCAGGCTTCTCTGCCATCGATTCAAAAATATCGACTACACGGCAGTCTTCGCACATAGCAATGCGACTAATTGATAGCTCATCTGAGAATTGAGAATGACCGCGTAACTTATCTTGAAGCATGGTGATCATTGACTGAGGAGCGAAAGGCTTTTTACAACGCAGACATTCCGCTGCTTTTTCCTCATGAAGAGTGGTGGCTTGAGTTCGACTTGCTTTATCCCAATTCATTCTCGGAGTAAGAGACAGTGCATTCTCAGGACAAGCTTTTTCACACATGCCACATTGAACACAATCTTGTTCTACAAATTGAAGATTAGGAGATTGACCATCATTATGAAGTGCACGCGTTGGACAAACAGACACGCAAGCCATACACAAAGTACAATCTTTTGATTCGCAATCGACAGTGCCATATGGAGCAGAAGAAGATAGAGGTTGAAGGGTCTCAACAGGAATTCGATTACTTACTAACGCATCTAAAGCTGTAAATAGTCTTTCTCGCTTTGTTCCCTCTAGATCACCAATCCAAAGTTCAAAAGGAAGCGTTTGTAATTCTAATGCTTGACCGTTTTGGACCAGTTCTCTTAGCGTCTCTAAATAAAGAATATCAATGCATTCTTTATTTAGACCTAATTGATCCAATAAATCTTGAGCAATACCGACTTCGTTATTAAGCACCCTAAGAATTGTTGCAGGCATATGCTTACTTGCTGCAAATAAAACTTGTGTTGCACCGTTAGTAAGAGCAGCGAACCAAGTATCTATACCAACAGATGGAAGTTCTTCTACAACAATTGGAATAACGTTATCTGGCAGTGCTTGAAGTGCCATTAAGTTATACGCTTCATGACGTGAACTACAGATAAGTACAATTGGGTCTATTCCGCCCGCTTGCTCGTAATTTGTTAGAGTACGCTCGATGAATTTTTGAGTATCTTGAGGGTTAGGAAGCGCATAGTGAATCGCTTCTGTCGGGCATGCTGTCGCACATGTACCTACGCCTTGGCAAAGGTAAGGGTTAATTTCAATCTTATGACCTGTTTGATCATTCCCTTCACTGGATAATGCTCCGGCTGGGCAGGCATCAACACAACGTTCACACCCTTTAATACCGCGAGAGCTATGCGCACACAAATCGGTATCAAGTCTAAAGTATTTCGGCTTATCAAAAGTGCCCATTAATGTTGGGATCTCTTCCAATGCATCAGCCAGTTTTGGATAACCTCGCCCTACGGGATAATAACCAGGTACAGGGACTTCTTCCGTCATGCACCCTGTTAGAGATAAATCGAGTACCACATCAAAGCAATCACTATTAATAGCTACTTTTGCTAGGTTGGTCGTCAAACCATTATTTTCAATTAATGCTGTAAAAGTGCCAAGAAAGCCATCCAGCTGAATCGAACTCGTAAAATATAGATTAGGTAGTGAATCAGAACCATTTGCTGAATCAGCGGAGATACCATCAGTCGATAGCAAAGTAAGAGAATGCATCTCTTTAAGTTGTTCCGCTGCGCTTAGAATTATTGCGGTAGGTCCAATAATTAGCGTATTACCGCCACTTTCGTAACTAACCGTTGGTGGGATAAGGTTTGCAAGCTCTACTGTATTATCAATAGCATAAGCACGAGCCTTGCCATTGGTAGAGTCATATTGTTTTAAGAATTGTTTTAACATTGCTCAGTTCCATCGTAGAACGAATTCACATGAATTAAGTTGAACATAGCAATTAGTGTTCCAACTTGATTTTATGCTTTAAAACAATGCCTTATGGAGTTATTCGATATTTGGAAAGTCAGCTTATTCGATTGTATAGACTGAAGGGATCAAGGTGAGACTATTTGTCCCACCCATTCTATTGATGGTTAAGTCAAAATGTACCTATTTTTTGTGTGGTATATTTTGTCCCACTATTCTGACATGCAGGACTGCATCCTAGGATGTTTACTTTCCTATCGAAACTTTCTCTTGATTGAATTGTTGATTCTCTAATACATGACTTTAGGAACATCCACATCTGGTGCTCCAGCATCAGATACTTCTATACTTGCTTCCTGATCATGCGGTTCCACACTCTTCTCAAGGTTTGATGCTTCTTGGTCAACTTCTTTTAAGCTTTCCTCTTCAGTATTATCCTCTGCGGCATTGGAAGCGAGTTTGTCATTAAAATCTGACTCTTTATTAGAGACTGGTTCTTTATTGGCATCTGCCCGTTCAGATTCTGCTATTTCATCTTCTTCCAATTTTTCATTCACCCAGTTACGAAGCTTGCTTGCGGCTTCAGTCGTTAGGCTTTTTACGGATGAATAATCATGGTCGTAATCATTCAACCTATCGACTTCACTGAATTCGCCACTGAGGAATAGCTTACGCATAGCAGCCTTTTTTGCACCAACTTCGGCGCCGGAAGCAAGTAATTGTGCTAGTGACGTTTCTTCTACCACTTCTTCTAAAGACGTGTCATTCAAGTATTCCGTTTCTGATAAGTTCTCATCAGACGTTGTCGTTTCTACGCTTTCTGTAGCTAATTTATCTGTACCAACACCATCGGCAGCTAGATTTTTATCCTCAGCATTAACCTTATCAGACTCATCTTGAAAGTTAGATGTATCTTGGCTTACCGCTGAATCTGGATTATCACCGTCTAACTTACGTTGAGACCAACGCGAAAAGAAATTATTGACCACTTGAACGCCCCGCACCTTTGCGTTTCTTACGTCTTACTTCTAACAGTTCACCATGCCTGCCTATGTAAGCTTCCATCCATGCTTGAATTGGTAATGGCATTTCAGCAGAGAGTACTAGGTAGTCTCCATCCATATACTGCCCTGCAACGCTCTGTGAAGCGGTTATAGTGACTAAGTTGAGGTCTACGTCATCATCTAGGCTATCAATTACTAAAAATAGCTTAGGATTTTGTGAACTCAGGTTAAATCGATAGTCAGTACGCTCGTCTCGGTGAAGATCTAGAATCATCTGATTTGGAGACTCTGTAGTAGGCATTAAATTAAAGCCTTCCAAGTGCCATTGCATCGTTGTCCATAAACCCGTTTTTACTTCATGTTCCCTTAAATCACAGGCTAAAGGCCAGCACGAGTCGCTCTTCAGTTCAGTCACATTCAATTCTTTTTCCGCACTGTTCATCTGCTTTCCTTTCTCTTCCATATAGCCCTTCTAGTCAATAAAGCTAATGTTCATTCAAGCTGAATTGATTAGACAAAGTTGATTGGAGCAATAAGCCATGGGGCTATAAATCTATTATTACTGTGATAAAGCAATTTCTGAGCCATTTGTTCTTAAGCTTAAAGCCATAGATCTATAAACCTATAACACTTTAATCAAGATGTGAGCTCCTCTATCTATATCGCTAGATAATAAGTGGAATAAGTTTTGCTTTAATTTGATTCAAAATGATGAATACCTTAATTGGAACTGATACTTTCATTCAGTTGGCGTGAAATACAAGGAACACTCGACGTGTCAAAACCTAATATAATAAAAACCAGTGAAAACCCTTTTCAGACAATCGAAGTGGAAGTGTTTGATGAGTACGGCGAAAGATTAACGAAACAAATTGCTTGTGAGAGACCCCTCACCGTAATGCTTAACTGGAAAGAAATCGTAACTTTAATGACATTAGGTTCTCGCCCTGAAGCTCTTGTACTTGGGTACCTTAAAAATCAAAGTTTCTTATCAGATCCAGAGGCTGTGGAATCCATCATCATTGACTGGGAAACCAACTCAGCAGCGGTGATTACCAAAGAAGACACAAGCCAATTAGAAAAAGCGCTCAAGAAGAAAACCGTTACCTCTGGCTGTGGGCAAGGCACCATGTATGGCAACGTGATGCAACAATTAGAAAATTACCAAGTGCCACAATCTCCGATTAAACAATCTGAGATCTATACTGCACTTGAAGCTCTAACTCACTACAACGACACCTATAAAAAAGCAGGTGCAGTTCATGGTTGTGCGGTATGTAAAGGTGACCAAGTATTATCATTTGTTGAAGATGTAGGTCGCCACAATGCTGTCGATACCTTAGCGGGTGAAATGTGGCTTAATGGTGAGAATGGCGCTGATAAAATATTTTATACAACAGGTCGCTTAACATCAGAAATGGTAATCAAAGTCGCACAGATGGGCATCCCTGTTTTACTGTCTCGATCTGGTGTAACTCAGATGGGATTAGACTTAGCTCAAAAGTTTGGTATTACGACAATAGCTAGAGCTAAAGGTCTACGTTTTCAAGTCTTTACCGGCGCAAGCAAAATGACGTTTGATGTAAAAGGCTCAGAAGCTGGATAATAATATGGTCTATACCCTGCCACATTAATTAAAAATAAAGGTGAATTAAACAATAAATATAAGCGTAAATTATTATTATAAATCTACGTTTTTAAGTTATTTATCATCTTTAAATAGCCTCGTTTATAACTTGAATTGCGGATATTAAGTGCTATTAGTTTAATATCCGCTGTCATAAAATTGAAATAAAAACATAACAATTCAGCGGTAAACCAACGTCACGTTTACCATGGAGGTGCCTATGGATAGGTCACCAGGCTTTATCAGTTTCTTACATACTCTCTCTATACGAATGCAGCTTACTTTGATCACTGCATTTCTTCTATTAGGTATTCTCAGCTACGCTACTTTCGAACACTACAGTTTCTTACAGCTTGATCGTTTACAACAAGCGGAGCATCAGAATCTAAGCAGCGAAATTGATTTACTGACTTTAAGGCGTCATGAGAAAGATTTCCTAGCCCGTAAAGATCTCAAATACGTTCAAAGGTTTGATGATACTTATTTGAATTTAAAGCAGCGTATTCATACCCTTGGTACTCTAGTAACAGACAACAACAACCAGATAAAACCTCAGTTAGACTTAGTTCTGGATAAATTAAGCAAGTATCAAGACCAATTTCATGTTCTTTCCCAACATGTCGTTCAACTAGGTGATCCTTTAAGCCAAGGTATTAAGCAAAAAGTCACACAAACACGCACTATATTCCATAACAGAATTGAAGAGCTTGATAGTTTGTCTCTCTCTGTTGCCTCTTCGCAACTAGCCGATAGCGTGTATTCTTTCACTCAAACACCAAATGAGTTAACCAATACTCAATTGATTAGCAAAATATCGATAATGGATAACCTGACTCGTAATAACGTTGATCTTCAAGATACTTCCGCTCTTCAAGCAGATTTTGAAGCATATAAAAGCTCTCTTAATCATTTAATCCAGTCTTATACGACTTATGGTTTTAATCCTGATAAAGGTTTACAAGGCGATCTACGTAATACAGTTCATAAAATGGAAGACTCCATTCTCAACCTACAGAAAGATATTCACACCGTTTATATAGAAGCCAGCAATAAAGTGACACTGCAACTTCAACTATTTGGCTTCATCATCGCAGCCATTGTTTCAGGCATGCTATTAATCATAGGGAAAAGTATTACGCGTCGTATTAGCCAAATAACAGATCTGATGAAAGACATTTCAGAAGGCAATGGTGATTTGACCGTTCGGATGAATGCAAAAGGCAGTGATGAACTGGCTCAACTTGCTAACTCTTTCGATTTATTCATTAGCAAGCTTCACCAAAACATTACCGAAGTTGCCGAGGTAATGACAACGCTATCTACTTGCGCCAATACCGCTGAGCAAGCAGTAAATAAAAGCATAAAGAATTCGGAACAACAAAAAATAGAATCTGAATCTGTAGCAACCGCAGTAAATGAACTGGTCATGACCAGCAATGAAATCACCGCGAATATTGAAAGTGCAGCAGACACAGCATTACGTGTTAAGCAAGAAGCCGAAAAAAGTATGCTCGTGACTAATGAAGCCAGCACTAGTATTCACTCATTAACAGACAATATTTCTGAATCACGCCATTTAGTTAATGAACTTGCAACGCACAGCCAAGAAATTCGTACCGTGATGTCGACCATAACGGGTATCGCAGAACAAACTAACCTGCTCGCATTAAATGCAGCCATAGAAGCCGCAAGAGCAGGTGAAAATGGACGTGGATTTGCTGTGGTTGCAGATGAAGTTAGGCAGTTATCGCAAAAGACCAATCAATCAACTCAGCAAATTGAAGATACAATTAATGGGCTTGCTAACGGTGTTGAAAAGACCGTAGTGACAATGCAGAACAGTTTAGATCAAGTGAATACCACGAATCAGAAAACGGAACTGGCGGTTCATTCCATTCAACAAATTGTTGACCAGATTTCTGAAGTCTTTGATATGAACGCACAGATTGCAACAGCGTCTGAAGAGCAATCTATGGTATCTGCGGATATTGACCGTAATATCACCCAAATAGCCGACTTAGCGAGTAGTACTGCAGATACTGTTCAACTTGCAGGAAATAGCAGCCGAGAAATACTTAATGTGAGCAGTAAACTAGAAAAAGTCGTCGCTCAGTTCAAGTACTGATTCAGAGCAAATCACTTTCAAGTAAGTACTCGTTCAGTTCAAGTACAGCTTCTGTTCATTCCTGGTATCTATAAACTAGAAATAAGAAAATACAGGACAAGAAACAAAAAAGGCTCCATTAGGAGCCTTTCATTTATTCGTAACTTACATTCATGCCGAAAGTAAAAGGCTACGACTAACTAAAGTTAAGCGCGAGTTTTAAGAAGCTCTGCGTATGTACCACGGAAGTCGTTGATCTTACCGTCTTTGATTTCAAGGATACGAGTCGCTAGTGAGTCTACGAATACACGGTCGTGAGATACGAAGAACAATGTGCCTTTGTAGTTTTCAAGAGCCAAGTTAAGCGCTTCGATAGATTCCATATCCATGTGGTTTGTTGGCTCATCCATAAGAAGGATGTTTGGTTTGTGCATCATGATCTTACCAAGAAGCATACGACCTTGCTCACCACCAGAAATGACTTTTACAGATTTCTTAATGTCATCTTGACCAAACAGCATACGACCTAGGAAGCCACGAACCACTTGCTCATCTTCACCTTCTTGGCGCCACTGGCTCATCCAATCAAACAGGTTCAGATCTTCTTCAAAGTCGTGCGCGTGATCTTGAGCGTAGTAACCGATATTTGAGTTTTCAGACCACTTGTACTCACCTTCACGAGTTTCTAGAGCACCCGCAAGAGTATTAAGTAGCGTTGTTTTACCTACACCGTTTTCGCCGATGATAGCAACACGCTCACCTACTTCGAAAATCGCATCGAACTTGTTGTATAGGTCTTCTTCAAAACCTTGAGCTAGGTTTTCAACTACAAGTGCGTTACGGAATAGTTCTTTAGACTGTTCAAAACGGATGAATGGGTTTTGACGGCTAGATGCTTTAACTTCATCTAGTTGAATTTTGTCGATCTGTTTAGCACGAGACGTCGCTTGTTTCGCTTTAGATGCGTTAGCAGAGAAACGAGAAACGAACGTTTGAAGTTCAGCAATTTGTGCTTTCTTCTTAGCGTTATCAGACAGCAGACGTTCACGAGCTTGTGTCGCAGCAGTCATGTACTCATCGTAGTTACCTGGGAATAGACGAAGTTCGCCGTAATCAAGGTCAGCCATATGCGTACAAACAGAGTTAAGGAAGTGACGGTCATGCGAAATGATGATCATTGTGCAGTTACGTTGGTTTAACGTATCTTCCAACCACTTGATCGTGTCCATATCCAGGTTGTTCGTTGGTTCGTCAAGAAGCATGATATGCGGGTCTGCAAACAGTACTTGAGATAAAAGAACACGAAGTTTCCAACCAGGAGCTACTTCGCTCATTAGACCGAAGTGTTGCTCTTCAGGAATACCAACAGCAAGAAGCAGTTCGCCAGCTTTTGCTTCAGCCATGTAACCATCCATTTCAGCAAACTGAACTTCAAGGTCAGCTACTTTCATACCATCTTCTTCACTCATTTCTGCTAATGAGTAAATACGGTCACGCTCTACTTTGATTTCCCAAAGTTCTTTGTGACCCATGATAACAGTGTCGATTACTGTGAATTCTTCGTAAGCAAATTGGTCTTGGTTTAGTTTAGCTACGCGCTCGTTTGGATCGTAGCTAACGTTACCAGCACTTGGCTCAAGTTCACCAGATAGGATCTTCATGAACGTCGATTTACCACAGCCATTCGCGCCGATTAAACCGTAGCGGTTACCTTCACCGAACTTAACTGAAATATTTTCGAAAAGTGGCTTAGCGCCGAATTGTTGAGTGATGTTTGCTGTGGAGATCAATGCCTTTACCTTAATAATGTCAAAAACGTCGCAACGTTACTTGTTCAGAGCCCTAACTTCAAGCATTGATTGCGATATAAAGCCGAATAGTTTCCGCGAATAACCAGGCTATATTAGTTTGAAGCTTGTCACAGTTAACTTTAGATTACATTTATAGAAACACCACTCATATTGATGCATAAAGCAGCACTCAAACCTGGCTTGTTAATACAATGTACGATTTGTAAGGATTAATACCAATAAACAAACTACACTAAGTCAATCTAATCAGGATGTTATAAGTGATGTGTATGTCTTTAATTCTCCAATTATGGCTTCGAAACATGATATTTCTTGGCGTCGTTATGGCTTCTTTCGGTATCCATGCAACTGGCTGGCAGTATGAACAAGAAGTAGTGCCAAAAGTTAACGAGTCAGCCATTAATATACATAACGCAGTCAGCACTATTCCTGACCCATTATTCATGAATCAAAGTGACCAAAGAAAGGTCTCTCAACTTCTTAGTGCAGTAGAAAACGAACAGCGTAATCAAATCAATATTTTTGCCGATCACTTATCTACTTTTGTCACCAGTGATGCAGAAGAGAAATTGCTGAAAGCAGAGAAACGAGAAGAAGCTTGGTTTGAGGTTCAATCCAGTTATTTAACACTGAATAGTATTAACAAGAGTAAACAGCGACTTTTAGAGTTAGCAGATAGTCCCACCCGAAATAAATCGACAGGGTTTGGTCCTTACGGGGTAACACAATTTAAGCAAGAATTGACATTAACCACGCTAAACGCAGAATACTGGTTATATTTCCAGTTACGTAGTTTTAAGTCTCTTGTCGATGACCTTTTCATTTCCCCTATTCCTGTAATTTGGGCTGCAACAAAAGTCTTCTTCATCTACCTTGCATTAACGTGGTGGTTAGCCAATAGTCAAAAAATCATCCTGCTCTTCAAAGAATCCGTTTTAGACTCTAACCCGAAGCCATCAATATTCATTAGAGTCATTTGGTATTTGAGTCGTGCTCACAAAGCCCTTGCTTGGTTAATCGCGATCACTTTGTCTTTAAGGGTCTTATCTGGAATACCAAGCTTACAACACCTTATATTCCTAGAAATATTCACCTGGTGGGTGTTAGGCGGGTCTATTGCTATTTCATTCATACTTGAGTTTGCTTATCGCAATAGCCGTTCTTCAAGTAAAGAGACCATAGCATTACGCCTATCTACCATCAGGCGTTACATATGGAGCGCTATTATCGCGGGTGTGATTTTACAAATATCGATGCGAACTTTAGGCAAAGGGACGATTTATTACTGGATCTACAGCGCTCTATTCTTTTGGTTTGTGCTTGTCACCATTTCAGCTCTCAGGATTTGGCGGAAGAAAGTATTCGAATCCGTCATGAATATCCCTGAACGACCTTTATGGGTTCAGTGGACTATCAGTAAGAAAGATGTGCCTATTTTGAGCATCATCGCAACCGCGATTGCCGCTTGTTGGGTCGTGACTCATATCCTTAAACACCGACTCATCTCAAATTTGTCCAACTTCACTTTTTTCAGCCAAGCACTCGCGTATTTATTCAAGATTGAGGTCGCAAAACAGAAAAGTAACTCTGCAGACAATCATCAACTAGCTCGTGTAAAAGGAGACGCTGCCTTTGATTATGTTCTTCCTGGGACGCACGATAGTGAATTAATCAACTACGCCGAAGCAGAGCTGAAGCAGCTTTCCAAGTATCTGTTAACAGATTCACCAGCACTGTGTGTTTTATCCGGAGAACGAGGCGTTGGAACCACGACCTTCTTAAAGCAAATGCTGTTTAAAGTTAAAAATGCAGAGCCTGTTTATTTGAATTGCCCTCACTCTGGTTACAATGAACTACTCGCTCACTTTGCTGTAAGTATTGGGTTAGAAGAAGACACCACTGAGATACAAGTACTGGCACATTTAAGAAGCAGCCAAACCACCTACCTTATTGCAGTCGACAACGGTCAAAGACTCGTCAAACCAATGGTAGGCGGATTATCCGCACTTATTCGTTTAACCAACCTAATACGTCGTTCTAAAAAGAATCATCGCGCGGTGATAGCCATTGAAAAGTCCAGTTGGCGATTTGTAGACCGAGCGAGAGGTGAAAGGCTACTGTTTGACTGGGTGTCATTTTTACCTAAGTGGAATGAAGCTCAAGTACAAGATTTACTCAACAGCCGGATTAATCAAAATGACGAACACGCTATCAGCTTTGATGGCTTAGTCGTTCCTAAACAATGGGACCAAGAAGACATCACAGAAGAAGAAAGAGCGAAACAAGGTTTTTATCGTATTCTCTGGCATTACTCTGATGGAAACCCAACGGTTGCTCTTAGGTTTTTCCGATTTTCACTAAATAGGAATAAAGAAACAAACCAAGTTTTAGTTCGTTTGTTCCATGCTCCTGAATCAGAAGAACTCGAGAAGATGCCAAAACCTATGCTTGCTGTTTTACGTTCCATTGTTCAATTAGAGATAGCCTCCCCTGACGAATTATCTGAATGCACTCAGTTAACTATTTCTGAAGTGACCGGTACTTTGCGCTATTTCCAAAGCCGTGGATACATTGAATGGACAGAAGACAGAGCAAAAATTTCCGACCATTGGTTCCGACACATTACTAATGTGTTAGATCGCCAGCATTTATTGGTGAAGTAAAATGAAAAAACTAATTAGCATAATCACATTCTTCTTGCTAACGAATTCCTTGTTGATAGCTAATGCATCTGCAGCAGAAGAAATTACCAATGCAGATAATATCCAGCAATTTGCGAGCCTAATTCGTTGGAGTGGAGTATTGCTTTCAGTGCTTGTTATTGGAGCTACTTGGATCTTAATTAAATTTATGGATTCAATGGTTAAAAGCGTTGGTCGTCAATTCGCTCAGTACCGGATGATGCTGCAAAAAGTTCAATCATTCCTACAATTCTTTATCTATATGACGGCTGGACTTGTGGTCTTTATGATGAGTTTTCGGATTAACGATCAAATCCTTGCGCTTATTGGTGGCACCTTAGCCGTTTCCGTCGGTTTCGCTCTCAAAGATCTCGCCGCTTCATTCATTGCCGGTTTGACCGTCATGATTGATAGGCCTTTCCAAGTCGGCGACCGAGTAACATTTGAAGGTAACTACGGCGACATCATCACGATTGGCTTGCGTTCAGTAAGAATGAGAACATTAAATGATGACATCATTACTATTCCAAACAACAAATTCCTAAATGAAGTGACCACCAGCGGTAACTATGGTGCCTTAGACATGCAAGTGGTCATTCCATTTTATGTAGGGATGAATGAAGACATCACTCTAGCTCGGGATTTAATTCAAGAAGCCGCTTCTTCTAGCCGTTACATACACTTACCCAAACCTGTTACTGTATTGGTAAAACAAACCATTACTGATAATTACTTAGCCATTCAGCTAACATGCAAAGCTTATGTAGTAGACACTGCTTATGAAAAACTATTCGAAACTGACATCACATTACGAGTGATGAAAGAGTTCAAAAAACACAATATCATTCCACCCAAAATAGCCGTGAGTGCCAGTTAATGAAGAACTTTGATGCCAATTTATTACGTGTAATGGCAGTGTTACTTGAAGAGCAAAGCGTAACCGCTGCGGCAGAGCGTTTGTATAAAAGTCCTTCTGCAGTGAGCAAGCAACTGGCTAAACTAAGGGAGACATTTGATGATCCATTGTTTGAAAGACAAGCTACTCATTTAAACCCAACACCGAAAGCGTTATCACTTGCACCAAAAATCTTTGAAATTCTTAAGCAATTGGATCAATTGTCTATTCCGTTAGACTTCGAGCCTAAGCACAGTAAACGAACTTTCCAGTTTGATTTATGTGAAACCGCTTACTCTTCAATATTTCTAGATTTTATGCCATCACTTATTGAACAAGCACCGAGTATTACCGTGCATAATCAACTTTGGAGCGACAATAGTATTAATCGACTATTAAGACGTGAGGTTGATTTTGGTTTAGGGATTTTCGAATGGGATAATCGAAGTGAGAAACACTATCTGAACATTCCGAATGAATTAAATTATGTGGAACTTACAAAAGACAGTTCCCGGTGCTTAATGCGTAAGGATCACCCTGCATTAAAAGAAGAATGGAACTTAGACACCTTCTTACGCTACCGACATATAGAATTAAAAATTGGCGGAATGGATCGTTGGTTATTAAACGAAGTGCTTTCCTTAGATCATAAAAAGGTTAACACTGCTGTAAATATGTCTGACATAAACAGCGCAATGAAACTGTGCGGCAAAAGTGATTTGTTTATGTGTTGCCCTTCATCATCAGTAAGCGCTTTCCAGGCTAGTGATGAACTTATCGCTAAAAAATTACCTTTAGAGCTTAAAGACGGCGGCTGCGCCTTACTATGGCATAAACACTTTGATAATGATCCAAGCCATAAATGGTTACGAGAACTCATTATTGGGCAGTCGTCTGCATCTCAAGACCCTGAATAAGGGCAATTATATCAAGTGCCATATACAAAAAAACACTCTGCTAAACAGAGTGTTTTTTATATGTGTTAACTAAACTAGATATTACACTTTAAAGTACTTCAATTGATCAGCAAGGTGTTCAGTTGTGTTTGCCATTTGCTGACTGTCTTCAGCAAGAGACTGAGAAGCTTGTAATACTTCATTGGCCGCAAGATGAATACCAGTAACGTTTTGGTTCATTTCTGTTGCCACTGCGCTTTGTTGTTCTGATGCAGCCGCAATTTGTGACACCATGTCATTAGCGTTATTTAACTCATCGACAATTAGATCCAATTGCTGACGAGTTTTGTCTGACACCTCAACACTTTGATCTACTTTTTCATTACTACTTTGCATCGCGCTGTATGTACGTTCAGCCTGTGTAGTTAACTTCTCAATAGTATGTTGAACTTCACTGGTAGAATTTTGCGTTCGGCTCGCAAGGTTACGAACCTCATCAGCAACAACAGCAAAGCCTCGCCCTTGTTCACCCGCTCTCGCCGCCTCAATCGCTGCATTCAGCGCCAGAAGGTTTGTCTGTTCTGAGACCTCTCGGATAACACCGACAACTTGGCTAATTTCTGCGACGCCTGATTGGAGGTCTTGAACCAACTCATTAGCGGTTGAAATATTTTCAGAAACATGGGAAATCGTTTCTGAAGTCACACGCATGTTTTGGTCATTACGTTGAGCATGTTCCACAACTCGGTTCGTACTATCCGCGGTGTTTTCTGCATTGTTAGCTACATCTGAAATAGTCGCACTCATTTCAGTCATTGCCGTAGATAGTAACTCTAGTTGTGCATGCTGAGAATTAACGCTAGTGGCAGCTTCTTCACTCGCTTGGGCAATATTACTTGCCATAGAGCTCGATTGAATGGCAGATTCGTTTGCAGTGCGTAGTGTCCCTTGAAGCTTATCCAGCATCTTATCAATTTGATTACTCATGTCACCGAGCTCGTCTTTACGTGACATCTTCATACGCACACGCAGGTCACCTTCAGCGATTTTATGAGTATTTTCGATTAACCGATTTAATGGGATAAGAATGTTATGTGACACGACATAGCCCATTGCCACTAACAATCCAACAAAAAAAGTAGCAACTAAAGCTTCTTTAATAGCTAAGGCGTAAAAAGATTCTTGGATATCAGCCACTAAAATTCCAGACCCAATGATCCAGTTCCATTCAGGAAACAACTGCACATAAGATATTTTATCTTTTAGATCACCTTCAGGACTTTTCCATTGGTAAGTAAGAAAACCTTTTTGTTCAGGAGTCTTCGCTATGGTAACCATCTCACGCCAATGAAATTTACCCGCACCGTCTTTAAAGTTATTTGCATTCTTACCATTTAATTCAGGCTTCAAAGGGTGCATAACCACTTTTAGCTCTTGATTAAGAATCCAAAAGTAGTTTGAACTGTCATAACGAATTGATTTGATAGCTTGGAGAGCCTGTTGTTGAGCGGCTTCTTTACCCATTAGATCACGTTGAGCATAGTAATGCTGGGCTAAACTGACAGCGGCTTCAACTTGAGCACTCAATTTACTTTCTCTCTCTTCTAGAGAAGAAGCTCGTTGGACAAAAAGGTTATAAGCACACGCTGCGACAAGTAGGATAACGGATAAAAAAACAATGGACTGTAATTTGGATTTAATAGAAAGGTTGCTTAATTTCATGTCTGACGTCATTCATATTTAGTTATAATTTGGAATCAATCTAACAAAAAATTATAAAACTCAGATGATATGAATCATGATTTGAAAATATACATAGCGTTACATAAGTAAAAAGATAAGCTCGTCAACCTAAGCGCGTGAAAACTTAGATTGCAAAGCTTACCTTTAAATCCTGACCATTATTTAATTTTATTAATTACTCATAAATTAGAGACTAACAGTTGCGGTTCGGACTTTTTCGGTAGATATACACTAAACCGGCTCCCTTTACCGACTTTAGACTCTACTTTGATTTCACCACCTGTTTGGCTGAGAATACTTTGAGAAACAGACAACCCAAGACCAGTACCATCGCGTTTTGTCGTAAAGAACGGAGAGAAGATTCTCTTTAATTGATCAGGTTTGATCCCGCAGCCTTGATCTTCTACATGAATAATCGCACCACATGCGATACCACTTTCGATCCAGTCTTCACTGGAGACAGTTAGAGCCCCTTGCCCATCCATTGCATGAATCGCATTCATTTGAAGGTTCACTAAGATTTGAAGAAGTTGGTTACGGTTAATTTCCACCGAAGTTTTCGCTTTTAGATCGGAGACATAAGTAATTCCTTTCTTTTTCGCTCCGGTTTTTACTAGAGTGATGCTCTCATCAACAATTGGGTTAATGTGCTGCCAAGTCACTTCGTCCTGTACTCCGCCATGTCTACTGTATTGTAATAAGCTTCGTGTAATGTTCCTGATACGATCAATCTGCTCCATTATAGCGGTGATTTCTTCATCAACTCGGTTAGTGTCACTCCCTAGCTCAAACTTCATTAATTCTACATTGCCCAAAATAACTGCGGTTGGGTTATTTATCTCATGAGCAATTCCTGCGGTTAATTCCCCTAAAGCAGCTAAGCGCTCATTAACCACCAGCGTATCTCTAGCTTGATTCAACAACGTAATATGGTGCTCTAACTGCTCTGTTTTTTCTTTTAGGCTTGCAGTTCTCGCGTTAACTTTACATTCAAGCTGAATGGCAGCTTGCTGAATTTCCTGGTTACGTTGATATAGCTGATCCAACATCTTATCGAACTGTTTAGCCAGTTGAGTCAGTTCATGTTGATCATCCAAACCTAGTGCGCCAATTCGTTTTTCTTGACCCATATGAACTAATTTGACGACTTTATGAATGCGCTCTATTGGATTAAAAAGGTCACGCGCACCGCGATAAACAATTAAACCAGACACCAGCAGTAGCATAATGATCGTAATACTTATCTCACCTAAGTTGGTCAAGTAGGTTTCGATCAAAGGCCAGATCAAATATCCCGTATACAGCATGCCAATAACATTATTGTATTGGTCAAGGATGGGTTGGTAAGCCGTGATATACCAAGCATCATAAACATAAGCTCTATCAAGCCACTCTTCACCGCGATTCAAGACTTTGCTATGAACATCATGGGAAACTCGAGTACCAATTGCCCGACCAGCTTTATCATCGCTATTTAATGGAACATTGGTGCTTACGCGTAAGTCATCAAGAAAAACGGTTACAGTTCCCGTTCGTCTAATAGAACCTTCACTTACTGGGTAAATTAAGTTACGAATTTGGTCGACTAAACCGGTACTGTTATTTAATAAAATTCCACCATCAAGAAACCCTATAATATCGTCATGTTCATTTTTAATTGGAAGCACAGTGCGGCTAACAAGCCCTCTTTTTTCTATGCTATCTCCATTCAATAAGGGCACTTCAGCACGTTTTGCCAGATCAACATCTAAGCCATCAAGTTCATCTTCACCTAATACGTCAAAGAACGACTCTTTACGAGTTAGATCAAGATACTTCCATTTGTCTTCAACAGTTTTAACGGTTTTCCAATCTAGAAAATCCAGTTCGTATCGTGACTTGTTCTCTGATACCCATTGAGCAAATTCCTCAGATTTTGAGGCTTCAGCATTTGTGTTGCCTTCTATTGTTCCTATGCGGGTTGATATTGTTGAATTGAGTTTACTGGCACTTACTTCAACTGACCTCACTTCGCTTGAGCTTAAAAGTTCATTCAAGTTAGTTCGAAAGTCATAGGACTCTGCGAATGACTTTACATTGTATGCTTGTTGCTTTTGTATCAGATGGATACTGTTATCCGCGACATCAAGCCGTTCAGACACATCAACCAGCGCCCCTTGCCAAGTATAATGAACCGACCAATACAGAGTTATCGCGACTAATGCACATAACGTTAAGATGATAGGTGCAGAAGTTAGAAACAAAAGGCGATAACGCACCATGGTTTTAAATCTAAACTTCCACTTACCTAAACTAGTAAGACGAAACAATTTCAAGCTAGTCGGCATATTCAGAGCCTTCAAGTTGCCATTCTTTGTATTTGCGTTCTAATGTTTTACGAGCAACACCGAGTTCACGTGCCGCTGCTGATTTATTGCCATCGTGGTGGCTGACTAACTGCTCGATATGTGCTTTTTCCACTTCTTTCAAAGTCCAATCATTCGGGTAACCTTCCACACTGTCTTGGTTCGTCATATTAGGCAACTCCGCACCATGTGACACCGTCACTGAAACGTGTGTCGGAGTCGATTCCCCATTAATTTCTCTCCAATAATGAGCAGGTGGTTTACCTAATAAGATACACCTTTCAATGAGGTTTTTCAGTTCACGAATATTGCCTGGCCAATCGTATTCATTCATGGCTAAAATATCTTCATGCGCCCAGTTGGGTTCTGGCATTGCCAATTCTGCGGAAAGCATGCGAGTAAAATACGGCACTAATTCAAGTAAATCAGACGTTCTTTCTTTCAGTGGTGAAACATCAATTTTTAGTACATTCAGGCGGTAGAAAAGATCGCGCCTAAAATTACCTTGCGTCACTTCTTCTTGCAGGTTTCGGTTTGTCGCCGCAACCACTCTTACATCCACAGAAATTTCTTTTTCACTGCCAACCGGTCGAATCGTTCTTTGCTCCAAAACTCTTAACAGGGCAGCTTGCATCGCTAACGGCATTTCTCCTATTTCATCTAAAAATAAAGTACCGCCGCTTGCGACTCTAAACAAACCTTCCCGATTCTTCTTCGCTCCAGTAAATGCCCCAGATGTATGACCAAAAAGCTCGCTTTCGAGAAGTTCAGGGGCAATCGCTCCACAATTGATTGGTACAAATGGTCCTGATCGCTTACTGGCTTCATGTACGCCTCGCGCAACAAGTTCCTTACCAGTACCGGAATCACCTTCAATCAAAACGGATGCTCTTGAAGGAGCAAATTGAGTAATCAACTGTTTCAGTTGTTTGGTTTTGTCAGAGCTACCAATGATCTCGGTAGTAATGTGCCTACTTACATCTCGCTTTAGGGCATATTGCATTCTTTGCTCTAAACGCTTATCCATACAGCGTAAAACCGCTTGAATCATTTGTTCTAGATTGAATGGTTTTAGAATGAAATCAGATGCTCCTAGCTTCAAAGCTGAAATCGTCATTTCCAAGTCCGCATATCCCGTCATAAAAATAACGTCTGCACGCTTATCCGAGTCATTAAATGCTTCTTCCCATTCAATACCAGAGCGCCCAGGCAGATTGATATCTAACACGATCAGATCGAAATGTTCTTTACATCGTAATTCTTCTGCATCTTCTACTGAACCTGCACTTTCCACTCTGCCAAAGAACTTACCTAAAGCCTTTTTCAGAATGGTTTGCATCCCGACTTCATCATCAACCACCAAAACAGAGAATGCTTGGTACTGAGAAAAGTTTTGAGGATTTGAAATTGAATGAGGAGCTTTCTGATGTTGAGGAGACATGATGAATACGCTGTTAACTTAGAATGGGACAGAGTGTACCAACTAAAATTAAGTACAACAGGTTCAATATGCGACATTTTGTCCTATGTCATGATTTACTCGACATAATTACCCCAATAGAGGCTAATTTACACAGCTTGTCAGTAGTTTACTTATGGCATCAAGATTGCTTATTAGAGATAAATCAGTACATGCGATTGATTATTTTTATAAAAATTACAAAGCACAAGATATCGCACATAACCCTGTAGAAGTTAAGGTTATAGTCATCTTGTTTTATATCGTCAGTTTCTAGCATTAAATGGACACAATAATGAAAGCACTCCCCCTTACTATTGCCGCGCTATCTATCGTTAGCTATACCGCAACCAGCGCAGAAGACGCTCAGCACATCAAACTTGCTACCACCACCAGTACTTATCACTCTGGTCTTCTAGATTTCTTACTGCCGGAATTTGAAAAAGATTCAGGTATTAAAGTGGATGTCATCGCAGCGGGTACGGGAAAATCTCTACGCATGGGACAAAACGGTGATGTTGATTTAGTTATGACTCATGCTCCTAAAGCTGAAGCTAACTTTGTAGAAAAAGGCTATGGCGTACTCCCGCGTAAGCTTATGTATAACGATTTTGTTATCGTTGGTCCACAAGCTGATCCAGCTAAGATCCACTCACAGCAATCTGTAGCTGAAGTATTCAAATCCATCGCAAATAACAATGCAATGTTCGTTTCCCGTGGTGACGATTCTGGCACTCATAAAAAAGAAATGGGCATTTGGGCGCAAACAAAAATGGAACCGAACTTCGGTGGCTACCGTTCTGTTGGTCAAGGTATGGGACCGACATTGAACATGGCGTCTGAAATGCAAGGTTACACGATGACAGACCGTGGTACTTGGCTTGCTTACCAAAACAAATTAGAGCTATCGGTTCTTTTCCAAGGCGATAAAAACCTGTTCAACCCATATCAAGTGATTCTCGTGAACCCAGAGCGATACCCAACCATCAATTACCAATCTGCAAAAGTATTCAGCGACTGGTTAGTGAACCCTAAAGGTCAAAAGTTAATTAACGAATTTAAACTGCATGGGAAGCAGTTATTTACGGCAAGTGCTGACTAAGTATGACCTTATGGCAAACCACGCTTGATGCGCTGAACCTTTTAGTTAGCTTTGATCATGAACTTTGGAAAATTGTGGCCGTGTCTTTTAGCGTGTCACTTTCTTCCATTTCTTTAGTGATCATTCCAGCTATCGTGATGGCATTCATATTGGCTTATACCAACTTTCCGGGAAAGTGGGCAATGCTATCTATCATCAATACTCTACAAGCCATACCAACTGTTGTGATTGGGTTGTTATTGTACATGATGCTATCGCGCTCTGGACCTTTGGGTGATTGGCAAATGCTTTTCACTCAACAAGCGATGGTTTTGGGGCAAATGCTGATTTGTTTTCCAATTTTAGTCTCTATGATGCATGGCGCTCTACAAGCCAGCGATCGACGAGCAGTAGAAACCGCCAGAACGCTTGGCGTTTCTACGTTTCGTGTGGCAAGCACACTAATTTGGGAAACTCGCTTTCCTTTATTAGCGGCGGTGATTGCAGCATTTTCTCGAATAGTCACAGAAGTGGGCTGTTCGATGATGGTAGGCGGAAACATCATGGGTATGACTCGGAATATTCCAACAGCAATAGCGATGGAAAGCCACAAAGGCGCTTTTGCACAAGGTGTAGCATTAGGCATGGTTCTGCTTGCTTTAGCTTTAGCTCTTAACTTTTTTCTCTCCAGTGTGAGAGGAAAAGGTTATCTAAGAACTTAGGAACGCTGTATGAGTATTACAATAACAACGCAGCAAGTTTCAATGCGCTATAAAGAGCGTGTTTTATTCCATATCCCTGAATTAACTATTGGTCCTAATGACGCCATTTACCTTAAAGGAGATAATGGCGTTGGTAAAACCACCCTGCTCAAAATCTTATCAGGATTGACTAAACCTTCATCCGGGAAAATAGCAACAACCAACACCACATGGCGACATGCTCTATTTCCAAAAGCGAAGTTTAAAGACGTTATCTACCTGCACCAAACTCCTTACTTATTTGATGGAACGGTTTATCAGAATGTTGGTTACGGTATTCGTTACTCGAAAGAGAGTCCAAAAGATAAGCGAGCGCAAATTATCAATGCGCTAAGAATGGTAGGGTTAGAAACCCTTTCTGATGAACACATTTCAGTATTATCAGGAGGCGAACGTCAACGTGTTGCCATGGCTCGCGCTTGGATACTAAAACCTTCGATTCTATTAATGGATGAGCCAAGTGCATCTTTGGATAAAGAATCGATTGAGCGATTGGTCATTATGGCAAAGGATCTGTTACAGAGAGGAGCAAGCTTAGTGATAACCAGCCACCAAGCTAATGCTCTGACCGATTTATGTAAGAAACAATGGTGGATCAAGGACAATACCTTGACTGAATCCCCGTTATTGCAAGTCGTGTCTGAGCCTTCTTCTATGTTAGGATCAGCCAATTCAGAACGGTCTAGTATTAATGCAAGTACAACATTCCGAGCAGTGTAAATTTATATAAAAATGATCATGCTTGGAATTGCCGTTCACGATCATAATTAAGCTATTAGAAAATAGCGTTAACTCAAACAAGCACAAGAGAATCTTTATGTTGCTTCCCACACAAACGAGTTGGGTTATTTTAGCGGGCGGTCAAGCTAGCCGCATGGGTGGAAAAGATAAAGGCCTTGTTGAGTTAAACGGGCGACCACTCGTTCAATACGTCATCGACAAACTATCCACGCAGACAGATTCCATTGTGATTAATGCTAATCGCAATATTGAACGCTACCAAGAGTTTGCTGCAGTCGTCTCAGATTCATTCCCAGATTACCCAGGTCCACTTGGCGGTATTCATGCAGGGTTACAAGCTGCGAACACCGATTGGGTCGGTTTCGTACCTTGTGATAGTCCACAAATTAACGGTGATTTAGTGGAACGTTTCTGTTCACAAGTGAAAGAAGACAGCGACATTCTGGTTGCCCATGATGGTGAATTCAAGCAGCCTGTCTTTACATTATTCCATAAACGCGTACTTCCTAAATTAGAAGCATTTCTTCAACGTGGTGATCGTAAGATCATTCTACTTTATAAAGATTGTGTCACTGAGTTTGTTGATTTTAGTGATTCACCAAACTGCTTTGTTAATCTTAATACGCCAGAAGAACTACAACACTTTGGAACTCTCCAATAATGAATGATTCAAAACAACGTCCTAACCTACCTCTGCTTGGTTTTGCTGCCTACAGTGGCACAGGAAAAACAACACTGCTTGAAGCTTTATTGCCTTTATTGACCCAAGCTGGTTTGAAAGTGGGCGTTTTAAAACATGCCCACCATGATTTTGATGTTGATAAGCCAGGCAAAGACAGTTATCGCCTTCGTAAAGCCGGTGCAAACCAAATGTTGATTGCTTCGCGTAACCGTCATGTTCTAATGACAGAAACACCGGAAGCGGAAGCTGAGTTTGATTACCTACTTACACGCTTTGATAGCGCTAAACTTGACCTTATCTTAGTTGAAGGCTGTAAGAATATTGCCTTTCCTAAAATTGAGCTTAACCGACATGAAGTCGGCAAACCTTGGCTTTACCCAAATGATAACAACATCATTGCGATTGCAGCCGATACACATGTGGAATCACCCCTACCCCAAATATCGATCAATGATCTCGATTCAATTCGTGACTTTGTAATTCAATACGCGGCTGATTTTAAATTTGACACAAACTCTCAAGCTGATGCATCTAACTTTACTCAGCCGAATGACGACTCGAACAAAACTCAATCTTGCTCTGAAAAAAAGACGTCTGAACCTATCGTCTGTTGTGATTCTTTCTCTCCTGCTGGGCTTAGTGTCCCTCAAGGGCAGCAGAAGATTTTAGAGACAATTAGTAATGTTAGTCTCACCGAGAAAGTCGCGATTAATCAAGCTTATGGTCGAGTGTTAGCTTCAGATATTGTTTCACCAATTAATGTTCCACAGCATACCAATTCTGCAATGGACGGTTATGCTATTCGTGGAGACGACTTAGATCGTGAGAGCTATACGATTGTGGCAGAAGTCATGGCTGGGCATAGCTTTGATGAAGAGTTACAAACGGGTCAAGCGGTAAAAATTATGACAGGTGCACCTACTCCTTTAAGTGCAGATACTGTTGTAATGCGAGAGCAAGCTATTGAAAAAGATGGGCTAGTAAGCTTCCCTGAAGCAAAAATATCTAACGGACAAAATGTGCGGATGGCTGGCGAAGACCTTAGTATTGGTCAACCTGTTTTCACTGCTGGCACTCGAATTGAAGCACCAGAAATGGGAATGATGGCATCACTTGGCTTTGGCGAATGTTCGGTTCGCAGACAAGTCAAAGTAGGTATTTTCTCTACCGGTGACGAAGTTCAAGATCCAGGTAATGCTCAACAGCCTAACTCTATTTACGATTCTAACCGTTACACCATTATGGGCATGCTACAAAAGCTAGGCTGTGAGATTGTTGATTACGGCATTATTGAAGATGATGAGCAGAAGATGATGGCAGTTCTGCACAGCGCTTCTCTAGAAACCGACATGGTACTGACCTCTGGCGGTGTTTCTGTTGGTGATGCCGATTACATCAAACTTGCGTTAGACAAACTAGGTGAGATTAATTTCTGGCGTATTAACATGCGACCAGGTCGCCCACTCGCTTACGGGAAAATAGAAAATAAACCATTCTTTGGTTTACCGGGTAATCCAGTAGCAGTTATGGTTTCTTTCATCAATTTTGTAGAGCCTGCCATTCGTAAACTTCAAGGGCAGCTTGATTGGGTTCCTGTCAAAGCCAATGCTATTGCGACAGAGCAATTACGTTCAAGACAAGGGCGAACTGAGTTTAGCCGTGGTTTCTTTACCATGAATGAATCAGGTGTACTCGAAGTGAAAACTACTGGTAAACAAGGTTCTGGAATTTTGCGTTCGATGAGCGAGGCCAACTGCTTGATTGAAATTTCACCGTCGGTAGACACCGTCAAGGTGGGCGAGAAAGTAACGATTATCCCTCTGCAAGGCCGTATATAATCAATTAAATCGGCAATAACACTTTAATTACTTCTAGCAAACAACAAAAACGGAACCATAAAACACGGTTCCGTTTTCGTATGAATCACTTCATGTTTAAAGTTCAATCATTTCGTCGGTATTACCAGACAGGTAATTGCTGGTGACCAGTAGCTCAAAACTAAATTAGTCGAATTTTAAAGGCTATCTTCAGTAATTAATGAACCGTCTCGACCAGATGCCTTCACTTTATATAAATGTTTATCTGCTTGGTCACAAACCATTTTAAAACACTCTGTTTTAGAACGCATTGCACAGTTACCCTTCTCAAATAAGACGTTAGATCCTCCAATTGAGAGAGTTAATCTATCGGATAATACAGAGTTTGGGTTTGATAGGTTTATGTCATAGAAAGCTTGTCGTAATGCTTCAATTTTAAGTTGGATAGAGTGCGTATTTTGCGCAGAACAAATTACCATGAACTCATCTCCACCATAGCGGAATAAATAATCACTTTCATCGCCAAAAAACTTATTCATTAGAAGGCTAAGGCTTATTAACGCTTCGTCACCCTGAAGATGTCCATGGGTGTCATTGTATTTCTTGTATTCATCGATATCGATCATGAGCACGGCTAGCGTCTCACGTTCAAGCATAGCCTGCCGAACTAACTTACTTGTAAGCTTTCCTAACTGGTAACGATTATACAGCCCAGTAAGAGGATCGGTTTGAGATAACGTTTCTAAGGTTCTGTTGACACTTTCTAATTTTTGCCTTTGTTTCTGATTTTCTAAGGACACGGCAATAAAACTAGCTAAATGCTCAATCAAATATCGGTGATGTTGATGGTACTGACTAGATAAATGGTGCTGCACTGAAAGGAGACCAATTACTTCTTCTTTCAATAGAATTGGAGTTAAAAGGATAGAGTTTGTCATTGTTGAATCACTGAGCACTACAAGATCTTCATCTTCACGGCTCAATTGATCAACATAAGGTGCTAAGGAATGATCATTTACGGTGTTCAGATGAACCGTTTTTTTGTTTTGTATAACATATGTACCCACAGTTTGATGTTCTTGACACTTAACTGTTAAGTTATCAACAAGACCAGTGCTATCAACAAAATATCGATAGTCTAAAAGATCAGTTTGCTTATCATAGAGTGCAATACCAAACTCAAAAGTCGGTAAGATCGTATTTATCTTTTCCAAAATTTCAGGCAAAACGGCATAAAGGTTAGGCGCTGTAGCAATAAACTGACCAATCTCAGTAATAGCCCCCATATGTTTTTGCATTTGTTCTAATATGTCATTTTGTTGGTTAGTTTGTATCGTCTCAACGTTATTGACTACAAGGTCAGCCTGCCGCTGTGTATAACCCTTTAATACTTGATCTGTATATTCAATATGTGCAGATTGAACAGCCACCACCTCTTGCCAGGCTCTCTCTTTTTTCTTCAATTTACTCAATGTTTTCGAATATAAGCTGAAAAATGTATAATTCGATTTTGTGTCGAAGTTATCTCTAACGAATTGACATATCCGTTTACATTCGTCTATTTCATCTTTCTGTTCTAAGAACTTGGCCCAGATTAGAAGATTTTCTAAACGGTTATGATTGTCTTCTATTTGTTGATAATGATGCTCTGCTAATTCAAAGTGATTAATAATTACGGCGCTATCATGGGGTTCATTAAGGAGCATCGCTTGGGCAATATAACCGTGGCTCAATGCCAATGTTCGGCTATCTCGACATTGTTCACCGATCTCTTTCGCTTGTAATATCGCTTCCAGCGCCTTTTGTGAATGACCAAGATGAGCATGTGCATAGCCTAAGTTCAATAAACTGACCGCACAGCCTAGCTGTCGATTAGAGTTTAGGGCGGTGGTTACCCCTTTTTCCGCAAATTCAATCGCTTTCTCGAACTTTTCAAGCCCTAAGTACATGTCACTTATATTACAGTAGATAAGCGCACTAATATTATCATCTACTTTGGGTAAGTCATTGAGGACGATTTCATAATGATTATAAGCAGAAAACAGATCTTCTTTATCAACGTAGATTGATGCAAGTAAACCGTTAATGAATACTTTTAGCTGTACATCATCACTATCCAATGCATTTAAACATTCAATGTACACTTTTTCCGCATCATCCAACCGATTTTGTCTATCAAGAGTATAAGCGTTAAGAAACAAGGAGATAACCTTAGGTACTTCTTGATCATACTGTTCACAAGCTTGTTGGATCTTTAGTTTTATTTCTTGTAAGCCTTCAAGCCCAGGTAAATTATGAGAGCGCGTTATGATACCGAGGGTATGGGAATAAAGTGGGCTGTTCATTAATAACCTTATTCGATCTACTTATAATATTTGTGGTGCATTGATATCAGGAAAACGCAGTACTGTAAAGTGTGTTGTGCTAAAATATACTCATTTGCTACGAAGCTATTTCTAGAGTTCACTTGAGCCCCTTTCGAATTTTAGGTAGAGTGCGCTCAAAGAATTGATTCTATTGGAGAGCATAAATATGGCTCGCACAATTTTATATACGTACAAAGATGAAGACAAAGAATTATTGTTTTCATATCAAGAACATAGAAATATTCAAGAAGCCGTTGCAGAAGCAGAAGGCATTGATATTTCAGAATATTTAAAAACTGAGCAACAGTTAGAACTAATTTCTGATACGAAAGCAGTTCGAAACTATCAAGATAATTACTTCCGCAAATTAGGCTTTACTAAGTTAACGCTGAAGCAGAAAGATAACCTTGGCGTTGGTAAAAAGAAGAAAGATCGTTAATCGCTGACCCAAGCTCTTAATTTATTAAAAAAGGTTGATGCTTTTTGCATCAACCTTTTTATTTATCTAAATCTTAGCTTTGCTCTTCTAACCCTTAGCTTTACAAACCATAAATGCAGAATTAAGCAATATTTAAGAATGCAGCTCCACGAACACCGCCTGAATCACCATGTTTTGCTTTGATAATTTTAGGGCATTTCGCTACCGATAGAAGATGCTTAGGAATACGTTTAGGCATTTCTTCGTAAATTAATTCGAAATTCGATAAACCGCCACCAAGAGCAACCACATGTGGATCTAGAGCCGTGAACAAGTTGGCAAAGCAAATTGCTAGAAGTTCCATGAAACGCTCTACATGTTCAACCGCATTTTCATCACCTTGAGCATGAGCTTGAATAATATCGATAGCTTTCTTTTTCTCACCAAAGTAATGCTCATAAATCAGCTCAAAACCTCGACCAGACAGGTAACTGTCTAAACAGCCTTTTTTACCACAACCACAACTTAGTAAGGGTGCGTTATCACCAAGATGTAACCAAGCATCTAATGGTAAACGCATGTGACCAAGTTCGCCCGCAACGTGGTTACGACCTGAGAATACTTTACCTTCAAAAACAAGTCCGCCGCCGAAGCCAGTACCTAAGATTAAACCAGCAACTGAAGGCTCATCTTTAAGCTCATCATCCCAAGCTTCAGAAAGAGCAAAACAGTTTGCATCATTTTCAATCTTAACTAGACGATCAATTTTCGCTTCTAAATCTTTACGTAGCGGTTTACCTGTAGACGCAGGTACATTCACCACCAGCATTGTGCCACTGTCAGCATCTTCCATACCTGGAAGACCTAAACCAACTTTACCTTTACAAGAAAACTCAGCATCATATTTTTCAACAAGACCCGCTATAGTATCGATTAATAGCTGGTAGTCATCAGTTGGAGTAGGAACTCGCTCTGTTGCCACACGTTCTAGTTTCTCATTGAAAGCGCCAAATTCAATTTTAGTGCCACCGACATCGAAGCCGTAATACATGAAATATCTCCAAATTCTTCCCTAAATAAGGGGTTAAAATTAATATTAAATGCATTATCCACATCCCTCACCCTACAAACCGTGATTTAAATCCAGTTTATTTGTCGAATGATATCGTTTGCACAACAAGGCAGCACATTGAAGCAAAAGATTAGAGTGACGTCTCGCTTTTGCTGTGTTCAATGTAAGATTTTAAGCTAGGTCTGGTTTGGTCGGACTTATAACGAGTCTTACTTAGCATGTAGCTTTCTCTAAAAACTTCGAACCAAAGTTGTAACGTCGTTGATGCGTTATTCTCTCCAGCTTGCTTTAACACAAGGCTCGCAACTTCAGCGGTTGATAGGTGCTGTTCGTTATCTGACTTTCTCATCATATACTGTGAGACAGATTCTGGCTCAATAGACAGTACCGGTAACTTTTGAAGATAATCAGAACGTCGAAAGATCTTACGAGCTTCACGCCAACTGCCATCAATAAAAATCAGTAATAGCGTTTTATTTGGGTCTCTAGCTTGAGGTAAGTCCGCTACTACACGTGATTTATCATCAGTGTAATCTTCAGGGAACACAATAACAGGTTGGTATTTATCACTATTTAAGATATCCAACATTTCTTTACTTGGTTCGGTGCGATGCCACTGATAAACGTAGCTATCTTTAATAATATCGACAATTAATCCACCTGTATTGCTCGGTTTCATCACTTCGTTATCTGATACAAGCAGCATTGCCGCTACATTAGTTTCAATATCTGGCTGATAATCACAGATACAATTCGTTTCAACAATTTGACAATATTGGCAACGAACGACTTTGCACCCACGAGCCTTAAATGGCTTGGTAGAAAGAGATAAACGGTGTTGGTATAAACGGTGAAAAGCGTGGATTCTCATGAAAGGCAGTTATTGTTCTAAAAAATTGTCGTGATTGTACTTAGAGTACTTACAGAATGATAGAGTAGCTATCGAATGAAAAAAGGATTAGTTATGCAAGACCCATCTCAACTTCGGTTACTTTGTTTTGTCGCTGTATTCAGCCTTTGCGCACTTTGGGAGTACTGCCTTCCAAGAAAGGAGCTCACTCAAAAAAGGTGGTATCGCTGGAGTAATAATTTTGCCCTCGTAGCACTAAACAGCGTATTAATCGCAGTTCTCATTCCTATTGCCGCGTTCCAAGCCGCGATTATTGCTTCTGAACATAGTTGGGGGCTATTCAACCTTGTATCCATACCTTTTGAGTTCAGCTTAATTTTATGTGTGATATTGCTGGATTTAGCTATCTATTTACAGCATTTAATCTTTCACCGCATTCCTTGGCTATGGCGTTTACACAGAGTGCATCATGCAGATCTTGATATTGATGTTACTACTGGAACACGTTTTCATCCCATTGAAATGATTTTGTCGATGCTGATTAAAATTGCCATCGTGATTAGCCTGGGTGTTCCGCCTATCGCCGTGGTTATTTTTGAAATATTACTCAATGCAAGTGCGATGTTTAATCACAGCAATGGGAAACTGCCACTAAAATTGGATGCTCTTCTAAGAAAAGTAATTGTCACGCCAGACATGCACCGCGTGCACCACTCTATAATTGTAAAAGAAACGCACTCGAATTTCGGATTCTTCTTATCTATTTGGGACGTAATCTTTCACACCTATAAAGCACAACCAAAACTTGGTCATGACAGCGTAATTATTGGAGTCCCTGAGATTACCGAGGGCAATGAGCAAAGATTAGATAAAATGTTACTTCAACCTTTTAACAAGTTTGATACTGACACTAAAAGCAACTCATCCACACGAAAATAAACTGGAAACAAATATAAAATGAGTACAACTTATTTGATAAATAAAGTTGTACTCAATAAAGCTAGCTCTCTACATTTAATTGCTCATATTTTCAGAAAAGCTTAACCCTGCTGACAATCTCTCTGTAAAGCACTCTCAGGCGATGACTACCTACTCGTTAGGCAGCAGCGGCTAAACCAACACATATTTATGAAGTAGAACTTGTTGATTCCCAGCAATTTGCGCCACTTGCTGGGAGCTCCCAACCATGGACTCTAACTGTTGCTTTGTTAGCTCGCCTTGATCCGAAATTCTTGTGATTGAGCTCGTTACATCAGTCGTTGCTCTTGCTTGTTCTTCGGTAGCCACCATAATTTGTTCAACACGCCCTCGAATTTGCTCTACCGCATATTCAATTTGACCAAACGCTTGCTGCACATCACCACTTGTTTGCAGAGCACTTGCCATTTCTTTACGCGATTCAGTGACAGAAGTACGTGATTTGTCGGCAGCGGACACCAGTTCATTCATCATTACTCGGATATTGGTCGTTTGCTGAGAAGTATCACTTGCTAATTTTCTTACCTCATCAGCCACAACCGCAAAGCCGCGCCCTTGCTCCCCCGCCCTTGCCGCTTCAATGGCAGCGTTCAAGGCAAGTAAATTTGTGCTTTCGGCAATACCACTGATCATATCAACCATTTCTCTAATCTGCTTAACTTGGCTATCTAGCTCGTGCATTGATACTTCATTTAAACTCAATGACTTCTCCAAAGCTTGTAAACGCTGTTGGTTTAACCCGACAACTTCACTACCCTTGGTTGACTCCGCGGCAGCAAGAGAAGCGTCTTCATTAGATGCATTAGTGATAGTCGCAATCTCACCAATAGAGGCTTCTAATTGAGAGATCGTAGCGATCATATTTTGTAAAGACTCATTCTGCTGAAGCAAACTTGAACTCGTTTGCTCAGCCGCATCATGGCTAACTTCAGCGGTTTGATAAAGAGTTTCACAGTTTCGAGTGACGGAAGTAACCGACTCTGATGTTGAAGCAACCACTGAATTCAATTTAGTAGCAATGTACTGCAATTCTCTAGGACCGACGATGTCTGCTTGCTTGGAAAAATCATGACTTGCTAGTAAATTGAGTTGTCGTACTATGTTATTTAGCCCTTTATTCGTCCATTGCCTAAAAACAAGCCAAGCAATGAACACAATGCTTGCGATGCCAATGCCACTGATTAACAAAGTCTTATTAATACTTGTAATGGTACTATTTACGACGTCTTCACTCTGATCAATCAAGGTCGATGCGGTGTATGATATTTGATTAAGAGTTCCTATCAATGAGTTCGCTAAAGTAATAATTTCCGTTAGCTCTGACTTTTGTTGCTCCATCAACTCTAGCTTACTTAGAATTTGTTTTAAAACGCCACCTTGACTAAACCCTTGGCTAACCATCTCGTAAGGTGCTGTTAAACTAGCAAATTCAACAATATCAGGGTGCCACTCTTTGAAGTCATCAAAAGCCAAGTTAACGCTGGCTTTTCTATTTCGCATCTCTTTATATTCAAGTTCTGCTTTCTCTAATTCTGTTTGCATCATCAGAACTAAAAATAGACCTTCCATTGCTGTTGCACTGGCTACGAATCGGTTTGCGGCATCTAATGCTTCAGGGTTGTCTTCAACCAAAAAAGAACTAATTCGGTTCATTTCTGCCCCAATAGAGGTTAATCCGTAACGAAATCCAGCGACGTTTTTATCAATTTCTATTTGCCGAGCTTGAATATCAATCTGTCTAGATATTACGTTAGAGGCGTGCTGTTGAAGTTGGTTAACATCATCATTCATAGCCTGCTTTTGCTCTGGGGTTATAGCTTCAGGAAAAGCCTGCGCAATAGTAAACAATTTTTGAATCACCGAATTGGATTGTTCAGATATTCGATTAATTGAACCTTCAACTTGTTTTAATTCCTTAAGGTCAGTCGTTTGAGTTGAATATGAAATAAGCTTAACCTGCTCCAGCACGCTTTGTGTGAGTTCGGCATTATTTAATGCTAAGGGCAAGGCTTGTTCTGACAAGCTATCAAATTGCTTTCCAATTCGTTCAACACCGCGAATGCTTGCAAATGATAGAAATGAAACAAGAACGATGATTACAAGGAAAACGACGCTAATGGTATTGATTAATGAAAAGGAGTGAGGTGTAGTAAGACTTTTTCCAGTTGCTTGTGTGTCAGTCATTTTTAATCCAGTTTGACGAAGTAAAGGAGAACCCTTAATTTAGTTCGTATACTAGAAGTGGCTGGTGACAGTTATATTTCATTTATTTTTCAAAAGAGTGACAAATGCATTCAAAAAAAATTGTGATAGCAATCGCTTGCACCTTCATTCTCAATGCATGCAGCTCTACACCTCCAATAAGTAATAATGAAAATGAACGACAACTACTGCAACACGACTCTCATATCACGCAATCTTATCTAGATGTTTATGACGAATGGAAAGGCGTTCCTTATCGATTTGGAGGTGAATCGTTTCGGGGGATAGATTGTTCTGCATTTGTGCAAGTTGCTGTTTTTAATGTGACTAAACAAAGTGTCCCAAGAACAACCAATGAACAAAGTAAAGAAGGGATTAAGATCAACTACAAAGATGCGAAAAGTGGGGATTTGGTCTTTTTCAAAACATCGCCAAATACAAACCATGTTGGGATTTACTTAGGGATGAACCAATTTTTACATGCTTCGACATCGAAAGGGGTAATTATTTCTAGGTTGGATAACCCTTATTGGGCATCAAAGTTTTGGCAGTTTAGGCGAGTATAAACTCGCCCAACTTCACGCTGGAAGCATCTATTGATAATTAATCGTACTTAGCGACCGCTGTATCAAATAAATTTTTAACTAAAGCAATATACTCATCCAAAAATTCGATCTGAGGATTGGTCGCTTTTTTATGCCATACGCCAGCTAATACTTCACCTAAATCAGCAACAACTGAATCCGCTTCTTTTAACAACTTAAAACGCACACTAGAGTGTAGCTCTGGATTTTGCTCGAAGATTGCCATGATGTTCGTTGATATCATATCTGTGACAATATCTTCGATACTTTCAGTACCCGTATCACCCGTCTCAGAAGCAAATACATCTAAGTTAAACGACAGGTGCTCGATTAAAGCTAAGTAACCATCGGTTTCTACAACCACTATACTTCTCCGTTTGACATTCTTGTCAAAAATATTGATTCATTCTGTTATCAGTAATATTAAGTCAACATGGGAATTTGTCATCTACTTATTATGAAAATTCGCATATAAATAACACCAATGACGGTATTATGCGCAAATTTAGACCAAAATGAATTAAGGGCGATAAATATACGGTATTTATCTAAGATTTAAGCTCGACCATATCAAATTAAATTCGTTTTCCAACCAGTCTCCAGTGATCAAGCTCACCTTTGAGAGGTTAATTCAGGATATAAGTAAGGACCTTTATAAGCTTATCGACCACACCCATCCAGTGGTAACTATCTTTCTACCAAAGAAGGATCTCCTCAAAACTTTGCCGCACAATAGTTTAGAGACCGCAGTCACATTTATATGAAATTGTTATCTATCAGCAAAATGAGACCAAAGAACATTGACCAACGTGTCGATAAACTCCTCATTTTTATCCTAAACTGATAAATAGAGACCATAACCAAATTGAGGATTTCCTATGTGGCAGGCCATTTCTCAACAGCTTTCAAATACACTCTTATTTAACTTTCAAATAACTGAAAGAGTAAAAGTCCCTGGTGGAGACATTAGTGACTGCTACATGATCAGCGATGGGCATGAACGCTACTTTGTAAAAGTAAATCAACGTGACTTCATCTCTAAATTTGAAATTGAAGCAGAAAATCTACGTTTACTCAGAACAACCAATACCGTGTTTGTACCTGAGCTTGTTCACATAGGTACAACTAAAGATGTCGCGTTTATCATCTTAAATTACTTACCGACAAAACCTTTAGAAACTGATAAAAACAGCTTTGATTTCGGAGTTCAACTCGCCAAATTACATCAATGGGGAGAACAAAAAGAATTTGGTTGTGACCAAGATAACTTCATTGGCAGTACTTTGCAGCCAAACCCTTGGCATAAGAAATGGTCGCGTTTTTTTGCAGAGCAGCGTATTGGCTATCAGTTGCAATTGCTTAAAGAAAAAGGGATTGAGTTTGGCAAAATTGATGAGATGGTCGATATGATCCAAACTCGTTTGTCTGGGCACACCCCACGCCCTTCTTTATTACATGGTGATTTATGGCATGGAAACGTGGCGAATTCGGCTTTTGGACCCATTTGTTATGACCCAGCTTGTTATTGGGGAGACCGCGAGTGTGATATTGCCATGACTGAGCTTTTTGAAGGTTTTCAGCCTGATTTTTACTTAGGGTATGAAAGTATCGCACCTTTAGATCTAGGCTATAGTGAACGAAAAGGTATCTATAATCTTTATCACCTTTTGAATCATTGCAATCAATTTGGTGGTCATTACCTTGCGCAAACAGAAGCCTGTATAGAAAGAATTCAAGCTTTTTAATTTATTAATTATTTGTGAATTACATAATTACTAATAGCACTAGCTTCGAGTAAAGCTAATAATTAACACCTTTAGCTATGGGTCAATAATTAAGCAGTAATGCAAGCTAAGTAAGAGGAAGTACTCTATGCATAATTACACTGAGAAAAGAGTCAATTGCCCACATTGCGGACATTCGATTGGAATTACTTTAGATGCTTCTAATGGTAGCCAGGATTTTTATGACGACTGCCCAGCATGCTGCCGAGCTATTCATTTGGATATGAAAGTTGATGAGCTAAATGACCAAATTAATTTGTCCATTGATGCGGATGATGAACAAATTTTTTAATGATAAAACGCTCTCGCTAACGCAGAACATAAATAAAAAAGAGCACTTACGTGCTCTTTTATTATTGTTACATTTTAACTAAATGTTGCCTTTCGCTGCGAGTACTCTTTCAACTGTATCCACAATCGCTTGAGTTTGAGGATCGAATTCAATATTAACTCGCTCGCCTACTTCCCTTCTTCCAAATAGCGTTCTATTCAATGTCTCTGGGATTAAGTGCACTGAAAAGCGATTATCTTCCACTTCACCGATCGTTAAGGAACAACCATCTATACCAATATAACCTTTACTTAAAACATACTTCATTGATGCTTCTGGTAATTCGAACCAAATAGTACGGTTGTTTTCAGTTTTAATGATGTTTTGAATAGTCGCAGTTAATGCAATGTGCCCTGACATACTGTGACCACCTATTTCATCACCAAATTTTGCGGCACGTTCAATGTTTACGTCATTGCCAACATTAACTTCACCTAAATTGGTTAATGCAAGAGTCGCTTGCATAAGATCAAATGATATACGGTTCTCGTTTATTTCAGTGACGGTGAGACAGCAACCATTATGAGCAACAGAAGCACCAATCGCTAAACCTTCAGCAAGCTGCCCATTGAGTTCTATAATGTGAGTTTGGAATTTGTCTTTTTTATCAATAGCAACAACCGTCGCCACGCCTTGCACTATACCTGTAAACATAATATTCCTATCAAACTTGATGAATGAACAGTTTTTCATAGCAGTTATTGTGACATTTCTTTATCATTCATCCTAGTGGAAGCCTAAAGATCAGTTAAACCTCGTTCGTCCTGAACGTCTAACTCCTTCGCTCACCTACCCTCAACGTTACTGGAGTTAATTGTGCATCGATACAAACAAGAAGCCTCAAATTTAGTCAAACTTGCAACACCTGTATTAATCGCCTCTGTTGCTCAAACAGGAATGAGCTTTGTTGATACCGTCATGGCCGGTGGCGTAAGTGCTATCGATATGGCTGCGGTATCTATTGCAGCAAGTATTTGGCTACCTTCCATATTATTTGGTGTCGGTCTGTTAATGGCTCTTGTCCCTGTTGTCGCTCAGCTGAACGGTTCTGGTCGCCAAGTAAAGATCCCTTTTGAAATCCAACAAGGGATTATGCTAGCGCTTCTGATTTCTATTCCAATTATTGGTGTTCTATTTCAGACGCAATATATTTTAGAAATGATGGATGTTGAAACTGCTATGGCGGACAAAACCAACGGTTACATGAATGCCGTTATGTTTGCCGTACCAGCATTTTTACTTTTTCAGACTTTACGTAGCTTAACTGATGGCTTATCACTCACAAAACCTGCGATGGTGATCGGTTTTCTTGGCTTACTGATGAACATTCCACTTAATTGGATGTTTGTTTACGGTAAATTAGGCGCTCCTGCACTTGGTGGCGTGGGTTGTGGCGTTGCAACAGCGATTGTTTATTGGATCATGTTTGCTTTATTACTGCTGTATGTTGTGACTTCGAAACGCCTAGCAAAAATTAATGTGTTCGGTGAGTTCCATAAGCCTCAACTTAAAGCTCAAGTACGCTTATTCAAACTGGGCTTCCCAGTTGCCGCTTCTATCTTTTTTGAAGTGACCTTATTTGCTGTTGTAGCACTTTTAGTTGCTCCATTAGGCTCACTGATTGTCGCGGCTCACCAAGTAGCCATTAACTTCTCATCTCTAATCTTTATGTTACCTATGAGTATTGGTACGGCGGTGAGTATTCGTGTTGGGCACAAGCTAGGAGAAAGCAATATTGAAGGAGCCAAAATTGCTACCCATGTAGGAATTTTAGTTGGTTTAGCAACATCATTTGTCACCGCTGCTCTGACCGTTATATTCAGTGAAAATATTGCACTACTTTATACCGATAATAGAGCAGTAATTACCATTGCCATGCAACTTCTATTATTTGCTGCTATTTACCAATGTACTGATGCAATACAAGTTATCGCAGCTGGTGCATTACGTGGTTATAAAGACATGCGAGCGATCTTCAACAGAACATTCATTGCATACTGGCTAATTGGTTTACCACTAGGTTACATTTTAGGTATGACAGACTGGATTGTAGAGCCTATGGGCGCTCATGGTTTTTGGATTGGATTCATTGTTGGACTTTCTTCAGCAGCAGCAATGCTTGGAGTTCGCCTTCACTGGATGCATAAACAAGACGACAATGTACAGCTAGAATTCGGTTCGCGTTAGTTTGCTTTAATTGGATTTGTTTAAGTTCAAATCCCTTTGGTCAACAACATATAGTTGATGAGTTTGAAGATGACCTATGAAGTTAAAATCGGCCGAACATCTCGATAATTGATATAGAGCTCTGCACTTGCAGGGCTCTTTTAGTAATCACTTCTTTGCCTTACAAATCGGGCAAACTTGGGGATGCCATTTTGGGTAAAACCATTATACCTAAAAGTAATAGTCGACCCGATTTCTGGTGGTGATAACCTCAACTCGTCAGTGAAACCACTTCCAATATAAAACTCTGCCCCTTCTTTTGTCTTAACCAGTACCGATCCCATCATCCCTTTGTACTTTCCTGTCCCACCTTTATAGCCAAGAATAATGGCTTCAGCATCATGGTGCTGCTTTAACTTCAGTAAATCATTACTACGTCCGGCTTGATAGCGACTTGATACCTTCCTCAACATCAAACCTTCGCCTTCATCACTACCAATATTATCTAAGTGCTCAAATAAAATTCTTTCGCTTAATATAGGAGTATGGGTGACGTATTTAATATGATCTTCATTAATCACGGCTACCCAATGCAAAATATTATAGTAACGCTTCTGGTAGTCGCCAGCAGCCCCAGGCATATCAAACAGCATTAGATCGATTGCTTTCCATGCTTCATCATTTGGTGTTTGATCAAGAACGGTGGATTGAACAATATGAAACTTTCCACGACCTGCCCACAACTCCCCTTCTAACCGCACATTAGGCAAGTTTTTTGTAAACCAACTGGGCGCGTAAATTCTATTACCATTTCGTGTATGTAGATGAGCACCATCCCAAACCGCTCTTACACCATCAAGCTTTTCACTTTGCCAGTACTCATCAACATTAATTCCTTGCTCGTATTGATTAGCTAATACAAGACTTTCAGGTGGCATATATGACTGATGTGCATAACTAGTAAAGGACAAACAGGTAGCAATGGTAAGTTGGGTTAGTTTCATAAAAAGCTCCTTAGGCAGGCACTCAGTTTTACACCATTTGCTTAGCATTCACGACATCAATGAATTGCATTGCGATCCAGCCTTCATTCTTATAGCACTTTGCATTTCAAGCTCTTAATAACTTGAGCAGATACCCCACTCACTCACCCTTTTCTCGTTCTCAATTTGATAATTGACTGTTTCTCAATATGAGAAGACATAACCAAAAACACATAAAGCATTGAATTTTATCGACTTTAATATTGGCACATATTCTGCTCTTATAAACATAAGCACACATGGAGATAGAATTATGGAACTACGTAAAATTGAACTCAACAACACCACTCTAACCCTTTCAATATTCGGAAACTTAGATGCGATTGGAAGCCGAGATGTACAAACAGACATTGATGATGTGATCTCTAATGATAAACACCCTGAAATAGAGATTGATTTCAGCCAAGTTGAATTTTTGGACTCATCAGGCGTAGGTGCCATTGTTTATATGTTTAAGCGTCTAACCGAACGCGAGCGAAATATGCGTCTTGAGAATGTTAAAGGGCAACCCTTAGAAATCATGAACTTACTAAGAATTGGTCACGCAATCCCAGTGAATTCTAAGAGCGAAAGCCACTGATTAGTCAATTAGTTTCCTATACTTAAAGTAATTAATTTGTATTAACGAACAAACAGTCATCAAGCAGCTCAAAATACTCAAACATAATAATAAAAAAAGTAACAAGGATGTTGGCATGAATATATCAAATCGATACCTAGCTATAACTCTATCTGTTCTTGTTGTTGGGTGTACTAGTTACCCGCAGCAAGGGACAGGAGGACTAGCGGAAAGCTATGATTCCATTAATTACCAGAACTCAGATTTCTCACCAGTTATGCCTGACGAGCCATTAGGCCCAGAGCACGGTCTACGCTTTGACTGGCAACTTGCCAAACTACATTTAGACTCTCTTATCCGCGAAGGAGCCCGATGGTGTTTTCCTGCTGCTGTCGTTCAAGCGATAGAAAAGCAAAACCGTATTGCAAGAGAACTTCAAGGCGGCTTATTGCTAGATGCGGCAAACGATATTGTGATACAGCGTAAGCGACTAAATGAACTAGAAGTACAACTCGATTATGTCACCTCACAAACTCGTTGTTCGCCACCAAAAAATGAATCTCAATTCAGGCTGCACCTATCTGTGATAGAAAACCTGTATTCACTTCTTAATGTCGACAATCAATTCGCCATCAACTCTACAGAAGTAAACCCTAAATATATGGGAAAACTTGCCGAAGCAGCCAATATCTTAAAAGAATATAAAGATTTAACGCTGGTCGTAACTGGTCATGCTGATGCTACTGGTGAAGAAGACTATAACGACAAACTTGCTCTTGGCAGAGCCAAACAAGTTGAGCGATACCTCACCATTTTTGGTTTGAGCCCACAACGTATTGATACCGTTTCTTTAGGCGAAACCGTACCTCTTTTTGAAGGAAAAACCGATGGGACTCGCTTAACAAACCGCCGAGTCAGTATTGAAGTAATTTCACCAGAAAAATTAAATAATATGGGAGGCTCATTATGAACATGCCAACAAATACCCATTACCTTAGTTATGTCTCATGGTCGAAGTGGCTATTCATCAGTGTAATTTTATTCAGCCTTAGCTTTACCAACCTAGCTTTCTCTGATGACTCAGATCTATTTTCTGATGCGGTTCAGGTCGGTGATTTAATTCAAGTGAATGTTCCTGGTGAAACAACATTAAACAAAGGTTTCCAAGTCGATAAAAGAGGCAGAATTACGTTACCAGAAGTCGGTGCTATTTTCGTTGCAGGTTACGATAATGAACAACTGAACCGTGTAGTGCTAGATTCCCTCAGTAACGCTTTTCGAGATCTTTCTAACGCTTCCGTTTTTGTTAAAGAACAGCAAATATTAATTTCTGTACAAGGTTACGTTGAGCAGCCTGGTGAATACACTTTGGCACAAGGTTCAAGCATACAAATGGCACTACATGCTGCAGGAGGGCTTCGAGCTGGTGCTCAACTAGATAAGTTATTACTGAAACGCGGAGCCGTTAAAAAAGAATTCAATTACAAAAGTTTTCTAGATTCAGGGAATGATGCAGTTTTACCAGAGTTACAATCATTGGATTCTTTGTTTGTGCCAGCCTCCCCTTTAGTTGGGAATATCGAACAAGAATTTGATGCTTCAAAACTTGCTAATTCAGGTGACAGTGCAGACTCTCGTAGTTCTATCAAAGTCTTTGGTGAAGTAAACGCGCCAGGGTCATTTTCATACAATGAAAAAACTGATCTTGTTGATGTTTTGATGCGCTCTGGTGGCGTTACTCGCTATGCAGGCGTTGAGCAAATTCGCGTTATTTCAAACAACACGCCTACTTTATTCAATCTAAAACAATACTTAGACAGCGGTGATACAAGCTTACTACCCACGCTGCTACCTGGCTCAACCATTTTTGTTCCTAAACAAGAAGAAGAAATCAAATCCGGTGCGAACACTGTTTACATTATGGGAGAAGTAGCGGAACCGGGCGCTTATGAAGGAAAAAAAGGCGCGACCTTCATGGATATCCTAGCAAATGCTGGTGGACCAACACGCTTTGCTGAATCCCGCCAAATACGTGTTATTAAAGCGAGTGGTCGAGTATTGAAGTTTGACCTAACAGCATACACAGAGGGCTTAAAAGGCGCGAACCCTCCGGGGATTCAAGCCGGTGACGCGATTTTCGTTCCTGAAAAAACAGACATGAATGAGAAGTCTTGGTTAAAAATTTCACCAGACCGTGCAGTTAATGTGATTGGCGAAGTCGTAAGACCAGGACGAATCGAATGGTCAGATGAAATGGATTTGATGGATTTACTGGCACACGTTGGCGGACCAACCTTAAGAGCCGACACAACTAAAATTGAAGTCGTCACAGGAAGAAAATTAACCGTTTTTAATTTGGATGATTATATTCGTAATGGAGCGCCAAGAGATCAACTTCCCTTCGTTAATGCCGGAGCAATTATTCGAGTACACGACTTACCGCAAGACCCTTCAGACAATAAATCTCAATGGGTACGTCAAAGCTCTGATGCTTCTATCTATGTTTTTGGTCAAGTAAACGCTCCAGGGCGTTACCGATTCACCAAAGACATGCATTTCCTAGATATTTTATCTGCAGCTGATGGACCAACCAAAGATGCCGACATTCACAATATTCGCATCACACACAGAGATAAAAGTTATTCAAAAGTCAGCAAATTAAACTTGTCATTATATTTTGAAACGGGTGATGAATCTTTACTTCCAAGCGTCACGACTGGTGATACGATTTTTATCCCCGAGAAAGATAAAAATTGGCTAGATCGTTCAAAAGAATCAACAGTTAGAGTATTAGGAGCCGTCAACAACCCTGGTAGATACGTATTCAATGACAATATGACAGTATTAGATATTTTGGCAGAAGCCGGAGGACCAAGAGAGAATGCTTACCTTGAGAAAATAACAGTGGTCAATATGTCTTGTTGCCAAGGTCAAGCCCGTACTTTTGACCTTATTGAATTCAGTAAAACAGCCAATATCTACCACCTTCCAGTGCTTCGTGCCGGTGATACGATATTCATTCCAGACCGTCGTGATAGCTTCCTTGAAAAAGCACGAGTTGGCCTAGAAGACATTTTAAGGCTAACCACCACCATAGTACTGATAGGGGCACTGTAATGACTATATCTGCCACCCATGCTGAAATTGAGCAACTTTACCTTGCTACTGAGCTAAATGAACATAAATCAATTTGTGTGACTGCTTGCCATTCAGGTGACGGCGTCACATCTGTAGCCACCGCTTTAGCTGAGCGTTACTTACTTGCTGGGCATTCAACACTTTATGTTGACTTAAATTTGTTCAACCCAGCATTTAAAGACGTCAATATGCTAAATGAACCTAATGGTGAACATTTGATTGAGCATACTGAAACAAATCGCATGTTTGTTGGTGTGCCAGCTCCCCGTCAAGCTTCTACACAACTTGCTTATAAAGACCCAGCAACCTTGACTAAAGTAATAGAACAGTGGTTAGGAAGTTATGATCGAGTGATCATCGATACATCCCCAATTTTGAATATCAATAAAGGGAATATTCCGGCGCAAAGTATCGCAAGTGCCTGCGATACAACCTTATTAGTCATTGCTTATGGGGAGACATCTACCCATCATTTAGAGCAAGCTAAATCTTTACTCTCCGGCAGTTCGATCAATATCATGGGAGCAATCATGAACATGAAAAACACACCCAGCTTTGCCCAAGAACTGGCTCGCCAAATAAACAAAGCTTGGTTCATTCCTAAAAAATTTAGAAACAGCTGGGTCAATAAGCTGGTCAGAAATGAATTTCTTAATTTGCCTATTTAATTTTGAAACAAGCGCTTCACAATTACTAAAAAAGTCGCATACTCATAGTACAAGGATAATTGGTCGCTCTGTAGAAAATGCCAATGATAGAAGGAAGTTACATTGAACAATTTTAATCAAGAAAGTAAACAGCACCCATTAGCTCAGGTCGAAACAAGCTTCAGAATTGAAAGAGGAGCAGAGTTGGTTGATGAATCAATTTTGCAGCAAATGATCATCGACACTTCAGCTGAAATTATTCCTATGCTTATTGAACATTATGTTGAAGAATCGGCGACTCGCCTCGAAAACATTGTTCAAGCAGCACAAAACCGAGACCAAGAAACACTAGAATTTGAGACTCACACACTTGGCAGTACTTCTCTCGCTCTCGGTAATCATGCTTTATCTTTAGCAGCTAGAAAAATTGAACGTTTATGCCTTGAAAAACAATATTCGACGGCTTTTCCACTTGTTGCTGATCTCAAAGTATTAGCGGATGAATCCATACAAGCACTGATTGTAAGAAAAAATGAAGGCTTCACATCCTAAGTTTGATAACTAGCCACTTAGTAGTGGAATTTCAAATAGATAGAGTCTTTTATCTATTTTTTGTGTCTATATAAAAGTCAGTACTAAACAAACTATGCGCAAGCTAACATATAGAGTGGTTATGCATTGATGACCAAAGATCACTATGATATTGGTTGGGTAGGATAAAATTTCAAAGGAATTGTAAATGCGTCCAAAAGTATTATTAGTAGAAGACTCAACGTCCCTTGCCATATTATATAAACAGTACGTCAAAGATGAGCCATATGATATTTTCCATGTAGAAACGGGTAAAGAGGCGAAAACCTTCATTGAAAGGCATGCTCCTCAACTTGTCATTTTAGATCTAAAATTACCCGATATGCCAGGTGAAGAAGTACTCGATTGGATTTCAGAAAGTGAAATACCTACAGCGGTGATCATCGCTACAGCTCACGGTTCAGTTGACATTGCTGTAAGTCTCATTCAGCGTGGAGCTGAAGATTTCCTAGAAAAACCTATTCAAGCTGATCGCTTAAAAACCTCTGTTGCGCTTCACCTAAAACGCGCAAAGCTAGAACACCTTGTCGACGACATTCAAACAAAATTCGACCGCCAAAAGTTCCATAACTTCATTGGTTCTTGCTTACCAATGCAAGCCGTTTATAAAACCATTGATGCCGTAGCCCCAACCACCGCCAGTGTTTTCATCAATGGTGAAAGTGGTACTGGTAAAGAAGTGTGCGCAGAAGCTATTCACCAAGAAAGCCAGCGCAGAGATAAGCCATTTGTGGCAATTAACTGTGGTGCAATACCAAGAGACCTAATGGAAAGTGAGATATTTGGTCACGTAAAAGGCGCGTTCACAGGTGCAACAACAGACCGTAAAGGTGCAGCAATGCAAGCTCACGGTGGCACACTTTTCCTTGATGAATTATGTGAAATGGAATTGGAGATGCAAAAAAAACTGCTTCGATTCCTGCAAACAGGAACATTCACTCCATTAGGTGGAAGCCGTGAGTTAAAAGTTGATGTTCGAATTATTTGTGCAACGAACCGTGATCCTTTAGTGGAAGTGGAAGAAGGTCGTTTCCGAGAAGATTTGTATTACCGCGTTCATGTTGTGCCCATTGAAATGCCCCCACTCCGCGATAGAGGAAGCGACATAGTTACGCTGGCTAGCCACTTTTTGAAACTCTACGCCAAGCAAGACAAGAAAAAGTTCAAGTCGATAGACAAAGAAACGCAATCCATTCTTAAACGCTACCCTTGGCCTGGCAACGTACGTCAGTTACAAAATGTAATTCGCAACATTGTGGTTTTGAATAATGAAAGCAGCGTTTCGAAAGACATGATCCCACCGCCTATCAATAGTGTAAAAACAAGCTCAACACCTAAGTCTATTTCAGCTATTAACTCAGAAGTGAAGTCCGTTGCTCAAGCGATTCCTGACGAACCAATACAGGCTCATAGCTCTTTATTGACAGAAAGCTCTCCTCAAGCAGACGGTTCTTTGCAAACAGACAGCTTTTCGCAAACAAACAGTTCAGAACAAAGTTTCTCTGGTTCGAATGTCACCACCACAGGAGCACCACAGCATTCTGAAGACAGTGTTACAAAAACAGTGTCTAATATTTTGATGACTCCAAATGGACAAATACGTCCTATGTGGAAGATAGAAAGAGAAGCAATCCAGAATGCGATTAGCCACTGTGATGGAAATGTATTGAATGCTGCAGTGTTGTTAGAACTGAGCCCTTCCACCGTTTATCGTAAGAAGCAAGCTTGGGAATCAGACGATGAGCTTAACCAAGCCTAAAGTAAGATCAAACAACACTAGTATTGGAGCTCATTCAAGTTCGAGCTCCCATACTAGGTGTGTATTGGATGATGAACTTGAACCCATTTCGACCACATCAAATAATAGAGAGAATGATTCCCTTTCCATTCACCCTAATGAAATTTGGCTGTTCCTAGACAGCCTAGTTTTTGGTGGTATAGAAGCTCATGTATTAGAACTCGCACAAGGTCTTTTGTCCTTCAATAAAACGGTTCGGGTCATATTAGTTACTCAGTATTCACCAGAGCCTGCAATCATAGCTAAGCTAACTGAAATTAACGTCCCCTACTCGTTTTTAGCTGATTTATCGCCTAAACAATCATCTATATTTCATCAATTAAAGTCAGCCTGCGATATGTACAGCCCATCTTTAGTTCACGCGCATGGTTACAAAGCGAGCTTGATAAGCAAATGGGTTAAACCATTCACCAGAAATAAGCTAAAGCAACTGTCTACTTATCACGCAGGAGAAACACCTCATGGAAAAGTTTGGTTTTATGACTTTGTCGACCGCTACTCTAGCTTTCTATCCAACCACTCCCTTGTGGTAAGCCGTAAAATTCAACAAAAAATACCCAGTAAATCATCACTCTTGAATAATTTCGTTACTCTCCCTTCTTCTGAGATTAGCTGTCTCCACCAGCAAAAGAAGCAGGTTGGTTTTGTCGGTCGCCTAAGTCATGAAAAAGCCGCCGATCGCTTTCTCACACTGGCGGCATTATTACCCCAATGCTCATTTCATTTATTTGGAGACGGGCCTGAACGCAAAACCTTACAAGCTCAGAAATCTGATAACCTTTTTTTCCACGGTCACCAAACCGATATGAGTAAAGTATGGTCACAAATAGATGTACTGGTTATCCCATCTCGATATGAGGGTTTGCCAATGGCGGCTTTAGAAGCAATGGCTCGTGGGATTCCAGTTATAGCAATGGCGGTAGGAAACTTACCTAATCTTATTCAGCATGGGGTTAATGGTTTTATTGCGAATGATGAATCGGAATTGCACCAATTGCTTATCAATTGGTTAGCGTTAACAGAAGATAAAAGACATCAATTAGCCGACAATGCTCAACACACCATAAAGCAAGATTACTCGCCGGAAGCCGTGATCCCTAAGCTTTTAAGTTGCTATCAACTTTAAGGAAGCAGCTGCAACTTCAGAAAAAACACTTCAATTATAGAAAATGAACATCAGATTAAAAAACCGCTTCCCGCTTCAACAAAGCTAATTCAATGAAAGAGAATCAAGAAAAAGCCGAATGCATATGACATTCGGCTTTTTATAGGAAGAACCCTAAACAACGCTCGACTCTAAGAAAATAAGCTCTAAGCAGCTTTATTACGTACTTTTATTGCAATACAACCGACTAATATCAGCAAAGGGAACCTCACTGTTTCTACAATTAGCGACCCAATACCGCTGTAAGCAATGTAACCACCAGCAACACTTATCAAAAAGTTAATCAGCAGTAATAAAACGATAACCCCAATCATAAAATTAAACGGAACAGCTTTTGCCAATAATTGCCCTTTAAGTAAGGTTATCGTACCTGAAATAGTTATCAGCATTGCTAGCCAAAAAGTAAAAGTAGGCAACGGCCATATAACGGTTAATACGACAGTTAATAATGTTAATCCCCACCAGACGGCCTTAGAGCTTAGCAACTCACTAATATTCACGTCAGGCTTAGCATCTAATCGAACAATGTGCCACGTACCTAAACCACCTAAAATAGCGCCCATAGCTATGTCACTCAAGAATGAACTGCCTGAATAGATTTTAAAGATAGTGATCCAAACCAAACCTACCGCTAAATAAATCCATGCTTTGGTATCCGATAGTTTTTTTAGTTTCCAAATAACTAATGAACCCAAGCTCACCCATAAAGCTGCCACTAAGCTTGGAAAGCTATAACCAGTACTATCCACCAGCTTTAAAGACGGGATATACGCATGAGGTCTAGGAAATCCAAAGCCTTGATGCGCGATTAAGCTTAGCAATGTGACAGCAACTAAAGTAAAACCAAACTTTAAAGCGAACGATCTACCAAAATACCAAGCAACCATTGGAATAATGACAATAAACACCCAAGGTTTTAATAATTGATCGGTCGATAGAATTAAGTTAGAAACTGCAGCGGGTAACGATTGGATAGCCGTTTGAAACCCTTTTATACCGCTTAACTCAGCTTGGTGAATTTTTGGCGCAGCTCCGATAAGCTCATCAACATAAGTCACTGGCTGCTCACTCGCCTTACCAAACATTCCAGTTACTCTTCCCCATTCTTCAGGGTAGCGGTATTGTTCAGGAGCAATTGAGTTTGGCTCAATAAGCATTGCTCTGCTGACTTCTACCCCATAATGAGGCGCAAACCAGATAGGCAGTTCAAAACCACCCAGCTCATTTCTATGCTGAAAGCTGATGATTTCAGAGTCTGAGACACAATCAAAAACAACAGCGCCGTCGGTGTAGCCTAAAACATGCCCGACCGTCACCGCCAACCCTGCTTCTTCCCAAGTTTCACGTTGAGCTGCAATTGATGCCGGCTCACCAGGCGTGATGGTGCCTCCAGGGAGAGATAGCTGCCCAGTAATGAGCTCATCAACGATTAATATTTGGTTATCGGCGCGGACTAAACAAAGCGCACCTTTGATATGATCGGGAAGCAAGTCATCTGCGGTAACTGAAAACGTACTTAAAAGAGAAAGTATAATTATGAAATAAAAACGAGAAAACAACACATTCACCAACAAGGAAATAGAAAACAAACTGAGTGTAATAAAATAAACTGTATGTGGCTCTTTATGTTTAACGCAACGACTTTCTCATCCATTGAATATGAGGAATGAACCCCATTTTTTGATAAAAGTGCTTGGCCGGCGAGTTAAAATCCCAAACTTCAACAAACACTTGCTGAACACCATAGTCATCAAATGTGCGCTCAAGCTTTTCAAAAAGTGACTCAGCAATAGACTCTTTTCTGTAATCAGGTAAAACATAAAGTTCATCAATACTTCCCATCTGTACAGTCTTACTCACTGTAGAAATGAGTTCGCAAAAATGCCCAGTTACAAAACCAACAATCAACTCTCCTTTTAAAGCCACATACACAAGACATTCAGGATCATCTAAGTAACGAGCGATGCTTTTTTCTTGCTCAATTTCTTCAGCGGTTTTGAAATGTTCAGGGCTTGCTAAATAGTGGTGGTGATGCAATTCAAACATTAATTCGTTTAGTTGCTCTAAATCTTTATGTTGAGCAGCCCGTAAGGTGAGTTCCATACAAATAAACTTCTTAAATCAGATAAATACATAAGTAGATTGTAGTGTACTTATACAGCGTATCGAAACAAGCAAATAGCCGTTTTCGTTCAGAGCATTTTTTCATTTAGATCATTAAGAGTTCTAAAAAGAAAACGGTCGAACTGCTGGCGACCGTTTTCGTAAAGGGCATGTTGTTTAAGACAAGCTACTTGCGGAGTCTATTCTCAATTTCATTCAAGCTTGAAGGATCATCGATCGTTGAAGGCACAACATATTGTTCCCCATCTGCAATTTGACGTATGGTTCTTCGCAATATTTTACCTGACCGAGTTTTGGGCAGCCTTTCAACAACCAATGCATGCTTAAAACAAGCGACTGCACCAATTTCATTTCTGACCTTGCCAACAAGCTCCCCTTCAAGTTGTAAATCATCTACTTTCACACCATCTTTAAGTACAACAAAACCAAGTGGTAGCTGACCTTTTAATTCATCATGTACACCCACTACCGCACATTCAGCAATGGCTGGGTGAGCACCAACAATTTCTTCCATTTCGCCCGTTGATAATCGATGCCCAGCAACGTTTATCACGTCATCAATTCTACCCATGATGAAGAGGTAGCCTTCTTCATCAAAATACCCACCATCTCCAGAAACGTAGTAGCCTTCAAATTGACTAAGATACCCTGATTCAAAGCGGTCATGATTTCGCCACACTGTTGGTAAACACCCTGGTGGAAGCGGTCTTTTCAGTGCGACAAAGCCTTGTCTATTCGCCTCAAGTTTTTCGCCAAGTTCATCAAGTACTTTAACTTGATAGCCGGGAATGGGTTTAGTCGCAGAACCCGATTTGACTGACATTTTTTCTAAGCCAATCGGATTACCTGCAATTGCCCAGCCTGTTTCAGTTTGCCACCAATGATCAATCACAGGTTTACCGCTATGCGCTTCCACCCACTCTAAAGTCGGCGGGTCCAAACGCTCGCCAGCCATGAAAATGGACTTCAATTTGGACAAGTCATAATGCTTCAGCAATTTTCCATCTGGGTCTTCTTTCTTAATCGCTCTAAAAGCCGTAGGCGCAGAAAAAAGAACATCTACATTGTACTCTTCGCATACTCTCCAAAATGCACCTGGATCGGGTGTTCTTACTGGTTTACCTTCAAATAAAAGCGTTGTGCAGCCGTGTATTAAAGGGGCGTAAACAATATAGGAATGTCCAACAACCCAGCCAACATCCGACGCAGCCCAAAACACACCGTCTTGCGGCATATCGTAGATCGTTTGCATTGAATACTTCATCGCAACCGCGTGTCCACCATTATCTCGAACCACGCCTTTAGGTTTACCTGTAGTGCCAGATGTATACAATATATAGAGAGGCTCCGTCGCAAAAACCGGCACACAAGCATGTGGTAAGGCTTTATCTACTTCATAAACCCAATCTAAATCACGCTCATTATTTAGTTCAGCTTTAGCTTGTTCCCTTTGGAAAACGACTACCTTTTCTGGTTTCCAGCGGCTATCCATGATGGCTTTATCGACCAATGGCTTGTATGGCAAGACCTTATTTATCTCAATGCCGCATGACGCTGTCATAATCACTTTAGGTTCCGCATCTTCTATTCGGACTGCTAATTCATTAGGTGCAAAACCACCAAAAACAACCGAATGAATAGCGCCTAACCTCGCACAAGCTAACATCGCCATTGCTGCTTGAGGGATCATCGGCATGTAAATAATAACCCGATCACCTTTTTCAACGCCTTGTTTAGCTAGCATTCCAGCTAGTTTGGCAACTTGATCTCGCAATTCAAAGTACGTGAATGTTTGTTTGGTCTGTGTAACCGGTGAGTCGTAAATGATCGCATTTTTATTACCGCGACCATTTTCACAATGGTAATCTAAAGCCAGCCATGCGGTGTTCATTACACCATCTGCAAACCAACGATCGATACCATTCTCATCTAAAGATAACGTTGTTTGAGGCTTTTCAAACCAATTAATTTTTTCAGATTGCGATTGCCAAAATGATTCAGGCTGCGTTTGAGCCCATTGATATTCTTTTAAATAAGCAGACATGATGTCTCTCCATGCTCAGTTCATCTCCTGAAAAGGAGATTAAAATGGGACTCGAACCCACCCTTCCATTAGTATTCGAGCGCTTCGGCTCATCATCACTTTCTCAACACCCCATCCGTTATCATTTTCGAGAGCATAAGCTCCTACTTTCAACGTGCCTGATGGGTGACCAAATGTGACAAATTCTTTTACTTCATCACCTGCGGCTTGGCTAACCACTGTGCCTGGGATCACTGCAGCGGAAGCAATTGCAACTGCAGCAGTTCCCATCATTGCGTGATGCAACTGCCCCATAGAGAGTGCTCTAACGAGCAAATCAACGTCTGTGGATTGGACTGATTTACCACTTGATGAAAGATATTCCTTCGGTGGAGAAACAAACGCGACCTTAGGCGTGTGCTGCCTTGTTTTTGCATCATCAAGTTGCTGTATTAGCCCCATCTTTAATGCGCCTTGAGCTCGGATACTTTCAAACATAGCTAATGATTTTTCATCAGAATTGATGTCTGATTGTAACTCCACACCTTGGTAACCAAGATCGGCTGCATTAACAAAAATGGTTGGAATACCTGAATTGATTAGTGTCGCTTGAATGACGCCAAGTTCTGGAACTTCGAGCTCATCAATTAAATTACCTGTAGGGAACATCGAGCCTCCCTCATCTGCCGGTTTAACAAAATCCACTTGGATTTCTGCAGCAGGAAACGTCACGCCGTCTAATTCAAAGTCACCGGTTTCTTGAACCAGACCTTCACGAATTGGTACATGAACAATAATGGTTTTCTCTATATTGACTTGCCATATTCGAACTTTGACGATGCCATTTTTCGGGATACGATCTTTTTCAACTAAGCCACAATGGATAGCAAATGAACCAACAGCAGCAGAGAGGTTTCCGCAATTACCACTCCAATCGACAAAAGGTTTATCAATGGCAACTTGTCCGAAAAGGTAATCAACATCGTGCCCTTGCTTTGAGCTTTTGGATACAATAACTGTTTTACTGGTACTCGATGTTGCCCCGCCCATGCCATCAGTCTGTTTTCCATAAGGGTCAGGGCTACCTATAACCCTCAAAAGTAAATTGTTTCTTACTTCACCCGGGGTTTGAGCATCTTCTGGTAGGTCTTCTAAGTTAAAGAATACACCTTTACTGGTTCCACCACGCATATACGTCGCTGGCACTCTCACTTGCGACATTTGTGATGGTAAGGATTTCATTTGAGATTGCTGATCTTCAACTTGATCTTGGTTACTTGTTCCATCTACCTGAGATTTTTCAGCAATGGTTTGAGCTGTAAATTTAATCATTTATTGCTCCTTATTGGGCTAAAAAATCTTGGGCAAAGCGTTGTAGAACACCACCTGCGTTATAAACCAAAACTTCATCAGCCGTATCCAATCTGCATGTAACAGGGAGGTCGATCTTCTCACCATTTTTTCTGGTAATGACTAAAACTAAATCCCCTCTTGGCTCAATTTCACCGATTACGTCATAAAGCTCTGTACCATCTAACTCAAGTGTATGGCGATTAATGCCTTCTTTAAATTGCAACGGCATTACGCCCATTCCAACTAAATTGGTACGATGGATCCTTTCAAACCCTTCAGCCACAATCGACTCTACACCAGCTAATCGAACCCCTTTGGCTGCCCAATCTCTTGAGGACCCTTGCCCATAGTCTGCACCCGCAACAATGATCAGCGGCTGCTTTCTATCCATATATGTTTCAATAGCTTCCCACATACGAGTCACTTTGCTTTCAGGTTCAATTCGTGCAAAAGAGCCTTGAACCACTTCTCCTTGTTCTTTGACCATTTCATTGAATAGTTTCGGGTTTGCAAAAGTGGCGCGCTGAGCGGTTAAGTGATCACCACGGTGAGTGGCGTAAGAGTTAAAGTCTTCTTCTGGTAACCCCATTTTGGCTAAGTATTCCCCCGCAGCGCTGCTTGCTAAGATCGCATTCGAAGGTGATAAATGGTCTGTGGTGATGTTGTCTCCAAGAAGCGCTAGCGGGCGCATTCCCGACAATATGGTCTTACTCTCATTAGCAGCATTGTGTTTTATTTCTTTCTCGAGTTTGCCTGATAAAGCAGATTCCCAATAAGGTGGACGACGAATGTAGGTACTCATTTTTCGCCAGTCATAAAGAGGATTAAAGTTAGCTTGTTGGTTATCCTGCTTAAACATCTGAACATAGATCTGCTTAAACTGTTCAGGTTTCACATGCTGGTTCACCACCGCATCAATCTCTTCATCACTTGGCCATAAATCACTGAGATAAATATCTTTACCGTTGGTATCTTTTCCCAATGAATCACGCTCAATATCAAAGCGTATAGAGCCCGCAAGCGCATAAGCAACCACTAAAGGCGGTGAGGCCAAGAAGGCTTGTTTTGCGTAAGGATGAATTCGACCATCAAAGTTTCGGTTCCCTGAAAGTACGGCGGTTGAATAAAGATCTCGTTCGATAATCTCTTGTTGAATGTTAGGGTCAAGAGCCCCACTCATACCATTACAAGTCGTGCAGGCATACGCCACAATACCAAAACCGAGTTGTTCTAATTCAGAGAGAAGATTGGCATCTTCAAGATATAACTTCGCCACCTTAGAGCCCGGAGCAAAAGAGGTTTTCACCCAAGGTTTACGAACCAATCCAAGTTGATTGGCTTTTTTTGCAAGTAATGCTGCCGCAACGACATTTCTTGGGTTACTGGTATTGGTACACGAGGTAATTGCCGCAATGATCACCGCACCATCAGGTAGAGCTTCGTTCTGTGGTTCTCCTAGCTGTGGTCCACCTAGATGTGATTTTGAATTTGCAGCCACACTCAATGCTGATTGGGGTTCTAAACGAGTGGTATTCGAATACTTTCCAGCAATACCTTGTTCAACCAGTTCTGATGTCGGCAAACGTCGATGAGGATTAGAAGGACCAGCCAACGTTCTTGTCACTGCTGATAAATCAAATTCAAGTACTCGTTCATATTCTGCGGTTTCTAAATCACTAGCCCAGAGACCCGTTTGTTTTGCGTAAGTCTCAACTAATTCAACTTGCTCAGGCTCTCGCCCCGTCAGTTTTAAATAGTTAATGGTTTGCTCATCAATATAGAACATGCCTGCCGTCGCGCCGTATTCAGGTGTCATATTTGAAATAGTGGCACGATCACCAATGGTTAGCTCTTTTGTTCCTTCACCAAAGAACTCTAGATAAGCAGATACCACTCGCTCATTACGAAGAAACTCTGTAATCGCCAACACAATATCAGTTGCTGTGATACCCGCTTGCCGCTTCCCAACCAGTTTAACGCCAACAATATCAGGTAAACGCATCATTGACGGGCGCCCTAGCATCACAGTTTCCGCTTCCAAGCCTCCGACACCAATAGCAATAACGCCCAAAGAGTCGACATGAGGAGTATGGCTATCTGTCCCAACACAGGTATCTGGAAATGCGATGCCACTTTTAACTTGAACAACTGGTGACATTTTCTCTAGATTGATTTGGTGCATAATTCCGTTGCCCGCTGGAATAACACTGACATTTTCAAATGCCGTTTTGCACCATTCAATGAAATGAAAACGATCTTCATTTCGTCTTTCTTCTATCGCTCGGTTTTTTTCAAACGCATCTTGCTCAAAACCAGCATGTTCAACGGCTAACGAGTGATCAACAATTAGTTGAGTTTCAACTACTGGGTTCACCTTTGCAGGGTCACCACCTTGTTCTGCAATCGCATCACGAAGACCAGCCAAATCAACCAGTGCTGTTTGACCTAAAATGTCGTGACACACTACGCGAGCAGGATACCAAGGAAAGTCGAGATCTTGCTTACGTTCAATAAGCTGCCCAAGTGAAGCCACTAATGATTCAGGCTCACAGCGGCGTACTAGGTTTTCAGCTAAAACCCGTGAGGTATAGGGAAGCTTTTCGTACGCGCCTGCTTCTATTTCATTGACTGCGGCACGAGCATCGAAATACTCGTGCTGAGTTCCCTTTAGTATTTTCCGGTATTGATAATTTAATACCGGAGAGTTTGTTTTTGAATTACTCATCATTCCATCCATGAATCTAACCTAAATGATCGATTGCCTAATTGCACAATCACAACATGTTCCATTCAGCTGGTTACTGTCGTTGTTCTATTGGTAACCAATCTTGATGTTCAGGTCCGTCATAGTCGGCACTAGGTCGAATAATTCGATTATTTTCACGTTGCTCAAACACGTGCGCAGCCCAGCCAGTTAGCCGGCTCATCACAAAAATGGGCGTAAACAGTTTGGTTGGGATGTTCATAAAGTGGTATGCGGATGCATGGAAAAAGTCCGCATTACAAAACAGACCTTTCTCTCGCTTCATAACGGACTCAACACGTTCAGAAACTGCGTATAAGTGGCTGTCACCGACACTTTCAGACAGTTCTTTTGACCAACGTTTGATTAAAGCATTTCGAGGATCGCTTTCTCGATAAATGGCATGACCAAAACCCATGATCTTATCTTTATTCTCTAACATGTTGAGAATATTGGCTTCAGCTTCATCAGGTGTTTGCCAATCTTGAATCATATCCATAGCGGCTTCATTTGCACCTCCATGCAATGGACCGCGCAATGTACCAATTGCGCCAGTAATACATGAATGAAGATCGGACAAAGTAGACGCGCACACTCGGGCTGCAAATGTAGACGCATTAAACTCATGTTCAGCATAAAGAATCAGCGAACAATGCATGACATTTTTATGTAATTCTGTAGGAGACTGACCTGTCAGCATTTTTAAAAAGTAACCACCAAGACACGCTTCGCTATGATCTTCTGTGTCAATACGCACTCCATCGTGACTAAAGCGATACCAATAGCAAATGATTGCAGGAAATAGAGCAAGCATTCGTTCTGTCGAATTCAGCTGCTGAGTAAAATCGTGCTCTTGTTCTAAGTTTCCTAAAACGGAACACCCTGTTCTCATCACATCCATTGGATGAGCACTAGCAGGTATCAGCTCTAAAGCTTGTTTGAGCTCTGCTGGTAAACCGCGTAAACCAATGAGTTGTGTTTTATATTGATCCAACTCGTTTTGGTTCGGCAAATGCCCCCTTAGTAACAAGTGAGCGACTTCTTCAAACTCGGCATTATCGGCTAAGTCTGAAATGTCGTAGCCTCGATAAGTAAGACCAGTCCCCGTTTGACCGACAGTGCATAATGATGTGGTTCCAGCGCTTTGACCTCTAAGACCTGCGCCACCTATAGCTTGATTCTTATTAGAAGAACTAGGCATTGTGAACTCCTTTTCTATCTTAGTGAGTGCGCCCTCTTTGGAGCGATTACTTTGTCGCAGGTGCAAGTGATTCAACGAACACTTTGATTCAGCGAGAGTAAATACATCACACTAAGTTTCACGTTATTGGATTAGGTTAATTTGTATTTTCTTTACGTTTTAATTTTCTTTTTTACTTAGCTGTTTCTTAAATACTTAGTTGTTTATTCATTTTTAAACAGTTGATCGAGTTTATCTTCATAATCATGATAATTAAGGTGCTGATACAGCTCTTTCCGAGTTTGCATATCACCTAATAATGCCTCTTGATTACCTTGCTCAAGCAAGTGGGTATAAACCATTTCAGCTGCTTTATTCATGGCTCTAAAAGCACTAAGCGGGTACAACACCATGTCCACTTTTGAAGCTGCTAGCTCTTGAGTATTAAATAATGGTGTTTGTCCAAATTCAGTAATATTCGCCAAAATTGGAATGTGTTTACCTGTTGCGGATTCCAGTGACGTTGAGAATTGAACATATTGGTCTAGAGTATTCATCGCCTCAGGGAAGATCATGTCTGCCCCTGCTTCTACGCAAGCTATTGCTCGTTCAATCGCACTATCAATACCCTCTACTGCTAGGGCATCAGTTCTTGCCATCAAAACAAATTCAGGGTTAATGCGAGCATCTGCGGCAGCTTTTACTCGATCCACCATTTCTTGTTGGCTGACAATTGCCTTATTCGGTCGGTGACCGCATCGCTTTTGGGCAACTTGATCTTCCATGTGAACAGCTGCTGCACCTGCTTTTTCCATCGCTTTAATAGTTCGAGCGATATTAAATGCCCCACCGAAACCCGTATCAATGTCCACGAGCAGTGGAAGATCGCAGGCATTAGTGATTCTTTCGACATCCACCAGCACATCATTCAAGGTTGTGATCCCTAAATCTGGAAGCCCATAGGATGCATTCGCAATCCCCCCTCCAGAAAGGTAAATGGCTTGATGACCTAAATTTTTCGCCATCATCGCGCAATATGGGTTAATAGTGCCGACAACTTGTAGTGGGTTATTGTCTTCAACTGCTCGTCGAAACTTAGCCCCGGGACTTAAACTCATCATTGGTTCTCCTGTTAATAATACTTATCCGTGTATTCTTTTCTGTAAGTTCTTAGCTGCGCTTAACAAACTTAGTCGTACTATAAAAGTTGGGTAGTACTGTACAAATTAGTACTCCCCTGATGTGGTACTAATTTGCTGCTCTATTAGTGTTCGACTTCCTGAGATATGCCTTCTCATTAGCATTTCTGCTAACTCCTCATCGCCATTTTTTATCGCTTGAAGGATGTACTTATGTTCGTCGAGGGCTTGTTCTGGTCGAGATTGAGATCGTGGTACCTGATAACGGTACATTCTAAGAAGGTGGTATAGCTCATTACACAATAGGGAAATAAGTTGGGTATTACGGCTAGCTTTGATGATGCGATAATGAAAATCAAAATCGCCGTGTTGATGGAAGTAAGAAGAACCTTCAACTTCATCAATGTGCTTCGAGTGTGTTGACAATAGACCTTCAAGAGCAAGCAATTCATCCTGAGTGATATGTCGAGCCGCTAAACGAGCGGCCATACCTTCCAGAGCCTCTCGGACGGCATAAAGCTCCATTAGTTTCTCTGGGGAGAAGGTGATCACCCGAGCTCCAACATGAGGGATTCGTTCTATCAGTCCCAAGCCTTCGACTCTCATGATGGCTTCACGTAAAGGACCACGACTAACTTCAAAACGCTTGGCTAACTCAGGTTCTGATATTTTACTGCCTGGAGAAATCGAGCCTTCAACAATCGCTTCAATTAAGTACTCGGTAAGGCTTTCCGATTTTGTATTTTGAGATTCAGACTTAGATTTATCAGATGTACGATTATTCGTTTCATTATTTATCGAAAGCGTACTGTTCATTGTGAGCACCTTATACTTAGTCATTCATTGTGAGCGATTTAGATACTCACATTGTCTACAATTTGTTTCTCTGAATATAAAATAGACGACAAAAGTGTCGACAATCAAGTAAATTGTCGACAATTTAGACTAAGGTAGTAGAGTGCTACAGGGGAGTATGAAAGGGGTTAAAATCAGGGTTAACTAAAGAATGACTTATACAACCTAGGTGTAACGGCGGTTCGCTTCTTAAAGTTACGTTGGAAATGCGCCTGGTCTGAAAATCCTAATTGATTTGAAGTGTCGACAATTGTTTGACCTGTTTTAAGCATCTCTTTGGCGCGCTTGATTCGCTCATCAAGTAAATACGCATGTGGGGATAAGCCGTAATACTGCTTAAAGCTTCGAATAAGATGATACTGACTAACGCCGATTTCTTGGGATAATTCAGTCAAAGACAGATTTGAATCGAGGTTATCTATAAGCTTTTCTTTTACTCTCGAAAGATGAGGCGCAGTGAATACTTTGCTCTCTTGAGGTTTATTTGAAAGCGTAAAGCCTTTACTTATAAATTCAAATAACTGGTACTCTGCCTCAAGTACACTTTCACCACTGATTAAGCTTTGGTACAAAGCTTGAAATTGTTTCTGAAGGTCAGTTCGCTTTTCAAAGTCATTTTCAAAAGCAAAATAGTCGTAACTCGAACTATCAAGGATTTGTTGCTGTACTTTTCCCATCCAAAGACTATCAACAAACAGCATGTAATAAGACCAATTACCTTGCTCTGGGTTACATGAATGAACATCAGCAGGGTTTATTGTCACAACATCATTCACACCAATATTATGCTTGCTTCCACGGTTGGTATAAAAGGCTTTCCCGCTATTGATGATTCCGAACGAAAATTCATCATGTGAATGCGCTTCATAGCAAGCATTTGAATCGCTCGCTACGCGAATTTCAATTTGTGGTAATAACGAGCTTTGTTTAAACGCAACTGAGTTATCTTTTGCCATTCCCTGCCCACCTTTAAACCCAAATACTCGAAATTGATACAACTAAGAGCATTGCCATGGTTTGATTAAATCGTTTTTGTCTTTTTTCTGACTGTAAAAATTGACGAATAACATGACCAATAGCCGCCCATGAAGACACTCCAATAAAACAAGCCACTAAAGAAATTCCCGTAAAAATGACCAGCTGAAGCTCCACTGAGTCGTAACCTACAACATATAAGCTAATTCCAGACATAGCAACTAACCAAGCTTTGGGATTAATGCACTGCATTACAACGCCATGCAGTAAACTTGGTGCTTTTCTTTGTTCAACTTCGCTAACACTTTGGAAAGGAGCTGTAGCAATTTGCTTAGCTAGGTAGAGTAAAAATAAGCTACCGATGATTTGCATGGCTTGCGCTAAGTTTGGAATTAAGTTGGCTAATGAACTCAGTAAATGTCCAGAGATAAATACCACTGCACTGTACGCAATACTGGCTCCTGTTACGTACATTAACGCTTTCATAAACCCATAATTCGCAGCTGTACTTGTCGCGACCAAGTTCACTGGCCCTGGCGAAATAGCACCAACAATTGCAAATACTGACATCGCAACCATAATTTGTTCCATAAATACTCCTTAATTCCTGCACTCACTTTAACCAAGGGTGAGTTTAATTTATTGAACAATATTGCGGTTTAAGTGCTTTCCTTTACTGATGAGTTCCTGTTCCGAAACTAACAAGTAATAAAAAAGCGCACGATCAGGTGCGCTTTAAAACCAAACCATTCCTAACATATGCTATGGGTCAGCCTGCTTTAGCTAAGGGTGCGAAGTATTTATTAATATCAACGAAATCAATTTGTTCTGGCTTCAAGTATTCCTGTGCATATCGAACATGAGTACCACTAGATAAAAACAAACGGAAAAGTTCCATATCTAAATGTTCATCCAACGCCATTTTATACATGATATCAACCGCGATACTGATAGGTTTAGCTTTCTTATACGGCCTGTCAGCGGCAGTTAACGCTTCAAATATGTCAGAAATTACCAAGATACGTTCAGGAATAGAAAGATCTTCAGCGGTTAATTTCCTTGGATATCCCGTCCCTTTTAAGGTTTCGTGGTGTGTTGATGCATAACGCGGTACACGGCTTAATTCTTTCGGGAAAGGCAGGTTCTCAAGCATCTTTATGGTACTGAGCATATGCTCATTAATTTTAAAACGATCTTCTGGAGTCAATGTGCCACGAGCGATACTCAAGTTATACACCTCTCCCATATTGTATAGATGTTCCGGTACATCCATTTTTATACCATGCTTAGGATCGAACTCCAGTGGTCGATCTCGCTTAACAATATGCTCAGGCTTATCAGAAAGCAGAGGTTCTACTGCAGGCAAAGAAGAGTGAGTCACTTTATTAAGTTCTTCAATTGGTGATAGACCAAGTGCATCATCAAAGTTTCTCATCCACGTGATTTGAGCAATCTCTTGAATTCGAACAACTTTGTCATTACTCATGAATTCACCACCAACATTTGATGTAGCTATGAATTCAAAATCTTCTTTCAACTGCAATTGTTTAGCCGCTAAATCAACTTCAATCACTTCAGTTGACTCAACACCTTCCAATTTTTTCTTAAGTGCAGTAATTTCCGCATCTCGCCAAAGTACTTCAAAACGAGTTCTCACTTCGTGAATGCGGTTATAGTTAGCTTCTAATTTGCTTCCTTTATCAACAATATGCTCTGGTGTAGTGATCTTTCCACAGTCATGTAGCCAAGCTGCAATTCGGAATTCTCGGCGTTCGTCATCATTTTCAAACTGAAAAGATTCAAAAATACCGGTGTCACATTTTTCTGCAGCATCGGCCAACATTAACCCGAGTTCTGGAACTCGATTACAGTGCCCAGCAGTGTATGCCGATTTGTCATCGATAGCTTGTGCAATAAGTTTAATGAAGGCTTCTACAAACGCTTCTTGTGCCTCTTCATGACGTTTGATTTCTTTCGACATTTCCACAATCGCGGCCGATAATTCCCAAATTTCAGAAATACGTGTATCTGATTGTTTCACCTCATCGTATTGGCGATCTTTAATCAGCTGAGTTTGATCGATTAGGTCTTTGATTGGGTCGACAATTGGTGAGCCGAAACGCCATGCAAGAGGTAATAAGCACAACAAGAAAGCACCAGTAATCAGCACTGATTTCGTCACTTTATCCATGACCTGAGCAAGTACAACGCTTTCTGCAATCAAAACTGCGAAATATTCACCATTCACATGATCTCTTGTTGGAGTAATGTAGATGTATTTGTCCACACCAGACACAGTTCGCTTAAGAAGTTGACCATGAGTAGATTCAGAATGCGCCAACTCATATAGTTCCAAGTATGGAACTCGTCTCATGTCTTCTTTCGCTTTCTTATTTTTTAAATTTAACCACTTGTCATCTAAATATTGTCGTTGCTCTGGGGTAATGTTCGCAATCGCTAAATTGATGATATCGACAATCTCTTTATCCTGAGATTTCATCAAAATGTGGTAAGCGGTTGGGAAGTTGTTATCTAATTCAGCAACACCTTGATTTACCGTCACATCAGCCAAGAAGTATTGCTTAACAGCAGATTGCAAAATGGCAGAAGTATCAATGAAAGCACTGATTTCATCAGCTTTTAAAGCATCGATGACCTCATTTATTGTCGAGAACTCTACCAATTCAATATCAGGATATAGGTCACGAAATTTAGGTACGATTGACCAACCAGTGAGAATCCCAAGCTTCTTATCACTAAGCTGATTCAATGAATTGATTTCACCAAAAGACTTTTTGGCCGCAAGCGCAAAAGGTAAATGATAAATAGGATCACTAAAATCCCCTACCGCATAGCCTTGATTATTGTTTTGTAAGGAATGTAATACATCTAACGAACCATCTGTGTACTGCTGAAGTAACTCGCTCCAAGTAAAACCATTGATGAACTCAAATTGTAAGCCAGTTGATTTAGATAATTCATTGAGCAAGTCTACTGCATAGCCTCTTGGCTCTCCCGATATAGCGTAGTCCATCGGACCCCAAGCATTTTGGTTGGATACTTTTAAAGAGCGCGCACCATTAACTAATGCTTTTTGTTCATCACTCAACACCAGAGTTTTACCTGCTGGCATCTTATTGGAATAATCAGGGGCAAGGTTAGTTGCTATGACTTCTCCGTTACGTCTAAAAACAAACGCTTCAACGCCTGTAGTGGGACCTGAACTCGCGAGAATTGACTTCATTCTATCGGACATAGAAGAAAGCAAAACATCGACTCCGAGAACTTGCTTATATCTAGGCAATTCGATTGAGAAGGTCTGACCCGTTATTTTTAAATGTTGAAATAAGTAAGGCTGAGTTTTGTAAACCTCATCGGATGCACTTTTGAACCATGGTCGCTGAGTGGGGAAATAATTACTGTCAACTGAAGTCATGTAGCGCTCTTGGAAACTCTCATCTAAAAAATGAGTTTGCTTTAAGCGTTTCGTCCCTTCATTAAATACATGGATTACGACCCAGCGGTCTTGAGGAGAGGCATTGATTTTTTCACGAACAATAGGAGAAGATTCAAGGTTAATGAGCTGATAAAAGTTATCATCTTGCCCACCAACATAAACACTGTAAATATGAGGGTTATTATTAAGAACATCAGAAAAGATATTTCTCATAGTGACTCGGTCTAGTTCTGAGTCGGTCGCCCTTAATATTGAAGCAAGTAATTTTGTTGTGTAACTGCTTTCGCCATCAGAATCTTTTACATAATCACTAATATTATTGGCAATTATTGAGTATTTAGTCAGCGTATTTTCTGTCGCCAATTTATTATTGAAGTAATACTGCAATGAGATAGCCAGCATTGCAGTAATGATTGTCGCAAGAATAAACATCCCGCCGACAGTAAGCCGAATAGAAAACTTTTTATTATCCCTGTAGACTTTATCCATATAGTCTGACATCCATGTTTATATTGTTATCATCGCATCTGAGTATTTCAGAATTATATACTGTATATAATAAATCCATCGATGACAATAATGTCATAAGGATTATTTAAGTGATCAGAGCATCCATGCTCTAAATCTTTCATCAATGGCTTTATGCCAAATACTTTTCTATATCGACATGGTCATTTTGTTCTGGTTTCAAGTAAATTTGAGCATATTTAACATGTGTACCGCTGGTTAAAAATAACCTGAACAACTCGATGTCCATGTGCTCATCTAAAGCCATCTTGTGCATAATATCTACAGCCACACTGATAGGCTTAGCTTTCTTATAAGGTCTGTCTGAAGCCGTTAAGGCTTCAAAAATATCAGCGATGACTAATACTCGCTCAGGTATAGATAAGTCTTCAGCAGTCAGTTTACGTGGATAACCAGTTCCTTTGAGGGTTTCGTGGTGTGTAGAAGCATAACGAGGCACCCGACTTAACTCTTTAGGAAAAGGTAAGTTCTCTAACATTTTGATGGTACTGATCATGTGCTCGTTAATTTTAAACCTGTCTTCAGCAGTTAAAGTGCCTCGCGCAATCGAAAGGTTGTAAACCTCACCCTGGTTATACTGATGCTCAGGCATTTCCATTTTGATATTGAAGCTAGGGTCAAGATCCACCTGTCTTGTCCTATGAATAATGTGTTCTGGCTTATCAGAGAGTAATTTTTCTTCTACCGGGAGATCTAGTTTAGATTTGCCTCGTGACATTTCTTCAATCGGTGACAAACCTAAATTGTCATCAAAATGTCTTAGCCAAGTAGTTTCCGCAATTTCCTTAATTTTATCGACTTTATCATCGCTCATGAATTCGCCTCCTACGTTGGAAGTTGCGATGAATTCATAATCTTGAGTCAACTGTTGATGGGCCAGTTTTAGATCAGATTCAATTTGCTCTTTACTCGCAGTCCCTTCAAGTAAGTCTTTCAATGCCTTGATTTCTGCATCACGCCAAAGTACTTCGAACCGCGTTCTCACCTCGTGAATACGGTTATAGTTAGCTTCCAATTTAGTGCCTTTGTCGACAATATGTTCTGGAGTGGTAATCTTCCCGCAATCATGTAACCAAGCCGCAATTCGGAACTCTCTTCTTTCCTCATCATTCGTAAAGTTAAAGTCTTTGAATGAACCAAAATTAGACTTCTCGGCAGCTTCCGCCAACATCATTCCAAGCTCCGGGACTCGATTACAATGCCCTGCTGTATATGGGGATTTGTCATCGATGGCTTGAGCGATCAGCTTGATAAATGCCTCTACAAATTCTTCTTGCGTCTGTTCATGCTGTTTTAATTCCGCCGACATATCTTGAATAGCAGTAGAGAGTTCCCAGATTTCTTTGATACGTGTGTCAACAAGCTCGACATTGTCATAATCACGTTTTTTTATTTTCCCAGTTTCCATTCGCAAATGCTTGATCGGCCTTACAATTGGTGCACCAAACACCCAAGCTACAGGTAGCGTTAAACACATGAGAAAAACCGTGACACCAATGGATGTTGTCACTCTTTTTGTCACAGTTGCATAAATTTCTTTCTCGGGAATGACAACTGCAAAGTACTCACTGTGACTGTCGTCTCTAGGGATTGCTTTCAAATAAAGATGCTTAATTTTGCCATCAAGTTCAATTTGAATCATTTTGCCTGTTACTGTCGCGGTTTCTGCCATGCTGTGTAATTCACTGTAAGGCACCATGGTATTTTTATTCGCAATTCCCGGCTTAAACCATTTATTTTCTAGAACAGTCATTTGTTCGGCGGATATATTACGAATCGCACGATTAATTATAGGGATCAAAGCGTAATGCTCTGGTCTTAGGGCAATATAAAACTTTGTAGAATAAGGACCGGTCAAATCTTTAAGGTTTTCACTAACTTTTAAATCAGTGTGGAAGTACCTTTCTAATGCAAAGGCTAGGACAGGTCTCACATCAAGTACCGCATCACACTCCCCTTTTTCAACCGAATCTAACGCCTTTTCTAAACTAGAGAACTCCACTAATTCAATACTTGGAAAATCTTCCTTTAACTGTTTGATAATCGACCACCCCGAAAGGACCGCCACTTTTTTACCTTCTAAATCCGCATATTTTGAAATAGAAACGGAGTTAGAATGCGTCACAACAGAAAAAGGTAAATCAAAGATAGGATCGGTATAAAGACCTTCTATACCATTGCTCGAGTATTTCTGAATGGAATGTAACGCGTCTAACTCACCTTCTTTGAATTGATTCACCAATTCTCCCCATGAGAAGCCGTTGACAAACTCGAAGTTAATACCAGACATGTCTTCAATAATAGACAACAAATCAATAGCATAGCCTTGCGGCTTTCCTGATACAGAAAAGTCCATCGGCCCCCAATCATTTTGATTCGAGACCAAAACGGCACCAGTTTCAGCAATCTCTTTCTTCTGATCTGAGGTCAAATCAATTCTAACTGTATCCTGAATTACGTCTTTAATTTTTGAAACTTGGTTAGTCGCGATTATGTGGCCTGATTTAGAGTAGAGGTAGGACTCAACTTCACTGTCTGCCTCTAGCCCTAAAGCACCTGCTGACATTTTATTTGATAACGAAGACAAAACGATATCAATACCAATCACGTGCTGGCTACTTTGATTGTTTTTAGAAAGGAAAGCTAAAGAGTAAGTTTGGCCTGTAATTTGTAAATGTTGGAATAAATAAGGTTGAGTTTTTTCAACCACTTTTTTATTCGCCGAAATATACCAAGGACGAGTTGTCGGGAGATAGTTTGTTGACTCTGTAGTGCGGTCACGCAAGTTAAAATTAGCGTCATAAAATTCAGTACTTCGAATTCTACCTTCTGGGCGGTTTTGAATGTCTATCACCACCCAACGATCTTCCAGTGTTGCCTGTATTTTATCCCTAACTCTTGGAGAGGATTCTAGGTTGATGATCTGGAAAAAGTTATCGTTTGATGACCCAATATAAATACTATAGAAGAGTGGGTTATCTTTAATGGCTTCAACTAAGATAGTTCTTACTTCTGTCTTAGTTAGTTGGTTGCTGATAGAGCGGTTTACTGAAGAGAGTAAACGAATGGTATTCGCAGCATCTGAATCAATAGAGCCCATATAATCACTCAGTTCTTCAGAAGCCATTGTTAATTTTGATAGCGTATGTTCCGTTGCCATCTTCTTACTAAAATAATACTGCAAAGACACGGCAACTAAAGCTGTCAATATCGTTGCAAGTAAAAACATCCCTCCAACGGTAACTCGTAGTGAAACCTTTCGATCTGTCATTCCTATTCAATCCCTGAATTTAAACAATACTGTACTCAATTCTATAAGTACTTATTCCTATATTTTTGTCGTAGCGTCAACACCTTTCAATACAATATTCGATAAAATGCAGTTTTTCCCTCAGCCTTCCGCATTTTTTACCCTATTTTATATAGTAACAGTGTCATATAAACCCGTTCATTTATTTTGTGTATTTCTCTTAAAAATGCGGCGATCATCATTTAAATTTTTCATTTTCATTCTTGTAAATATTACGTATTGAGCACCTGAACTTTACACCTCTGCCTTATTTCGACTCCGTTATATGTCTTTCATCCACCAGTTACCTATCAGGGTGTGAACTTTATGAACAAAATTCCCTTTATGTTCTTTATTCTCAATATCACCACATTAAAGACAACCTCGTAACATCACGTTAACTTTATGAACATCTACTCGACGAAGTGTTTTACTAAAAACGTTCAGTAGGAACCATAAAAGCATAAGTATCAAACAACGATTTGATACGCTCACATAAGGAACGTGAATCATGTTTAAGGCTCTAAAACCTACACTAGCCGCTTCAATCATCGCAGCTACCTTCTCATTTAGCTCTTTTGCTGCCGATGTTGAAAAAATCCATTTCCTAATTCCCGGCGGTGCTGGTGGTGGTTGGGATATGACGGCTCGAGGCACTGGTGATGTACTGGTCAAATCTGACATCGTCGAAAACGTCTCTTTCCAAAACTTATCTGGTGGTGGTGGCGGTAAAGCAATTGCCCACCTTATTGAGACGGCGAAACGTCAAGAAGACACGCTAATGGTGAACTCTACACCTATCGTTGTTCGATCTCTTACTGGTATATTCCCTCAATCTTTCCGAGACCTAACTCCTGTAGCTGCAACCATTGCTGACTATGGCGCTATCGTGGCGTCTGCCGATTCTAAATACAACACGTGGGAAGATGTAGTTAAAGAGTTCGAATCAAACCCACGTAAAGTAAAAATTGCTGGTGGTTCAGCACGTGGCAGCATGGATCATTTAGTGGTTGCAGCTGCATTCAAAGGCGAAGGGTTTGATGCCAAAAAAGTTCGCTACATCGCATACGATGCTGGTGGCAAAGCGATGGCAGCTCTACTTTCAGGTGAAACTCAGCTGCTTTCGACTGGTCTAGGTGAGGTTTTAGAAATGTCTAAATCTGGTCAAGTAAAAGTACTGGCAGTAACGGCACCTAAGCGACTTGAAGCCGCACCAAACATTCCTACCCTAATGGAATATGGTAATGAAACAGTTTTCGCTAACTGGCGTGGCTTCTTCGCCGCACCGAACACCAGCCAAGCAAAAATTGATGAGTGGAACCAAGCTCTAAATAAGATGTACCAAACGGATGAATGGCAAGTGGTTCGTGACCGCAATGGTTGGATCGATAACTACAAAGCTGATAAAGATTTCTACGCGTTCCTTGAAGACCAAGAACAGCAAATGGGTGATTTAATGCGTGAATTAGGCTTCTTAAAATAAGGTCCGATTCACAGGGCTGTTAATCTCAGCCCTACCCTGATTGAAACAGTTTCACCGTACATGAGTGCAACCCCAAACTCCTTTGTTATTAGTGAGTCGTTTTCCTCTTTGTTATCGCTGACTGCACCTAACAGTTGTCAATATCGATAATTGTAAGCCTGTGGCTATGGCTGAAATGAGTAAGCTTCTTACCTTCTGTTAATGATCCCGATCTTTCTCATTAACTCGCTTATGTACGGTTTTTTATTTCTTTTTTACCTTTCAAACGGAGTTGGATATGTCGGATTCGCCAACCAATTTTTTAAGTAAGGATTACTTGCTATGTCGAGATCGCGTCGGCGCAATGATATTCCTACTTGTATGCCTATGCTATGGCTACCAAACCACCCTCATTCCTCTTTTTCCAGGCGACGAATATGAACCGTTCACGGCTCGAACTTTGCCGACCTTACTGACCTATGCCGGAATTGCATTATCACTTTTACTACTAGTCACTGGTCAGGAAGACAAAGACAGCGGCGCTGTCACTGAATTTAACTGGAAACTGCTCATTGGTTTCTTATCTCTTATGGCTCTTTACGGGTTAGGGCTGACTTACATCGGGTTCGTACTTTCTACAGGCTTATTCTTAATGTCCGGCTTCTACCTGTTAGGTGAGCGTAGCAAACCCATTTTATTTGGTGCTTCATTCCCATTTGTGATCGGTTTTTATCTTCTTTTAACTCAAGGCTTAGATATTTATTTAGAGCCTGGCTTAATTTTCACTCTTTGGTAGGGAAACATTATGTTAGACGGAATTTTACAAGGGCTTTCTACCGCCATAATGCCAATGAACATCATGATGGTGATCGTTGGGTGTTTTGTAGGAACCTTCATCGGCATGCTGCCCGGTCTAGGTCCTATATCAGCAATAGCGTTAATGATCCCAATTACTTATGGTCTTGACCCATCTTCGGGCTTAATCTTAATGGCTGGTGTTTATTATGGCGCGGTATTTGGCGGCTCAACTTCTTCGATACTGATTAATGCACCGGGCTGTTCATCAACTGTTGTGACGGCTTTCGATGGTTACCCAATGGCTCAAAAAGGACAGGCAGGTAAAGCTTTAGCCCTCGCTGCTTATTCTTCTTTCACTGGAGGAACACTTTCAGCCATTATGCTTCTGATCGCTGCTCCTGCATTAGCAAGCGTGTCACTAAGTTTCCAATCTTCAGACTACTTTGCGCTTATGTTACTTGGTCTATCTGCTGTTGCAGCATTCGCAGGACCAGGACAAGTAGTAAAAGCATGGATGATGACTATTTTAGGTTTGATGCTTTCAACCGTTGGTATCGACAAAGGTGTGGGCGTAGAACGCTTTACCTTTGGGCTGACTGATTTAATGGATGGCTTTAGCTTCTTATTATTAGCAATGGCAACATTTGCGCTTGGTGAAACGCTGATGGGGATTTTGAAACCTGAAAAAGACACTAGCAGCGAAGAAAGCCAAAAAATGGCAGATATCGGAAGCATGAAAGTCACGAAGGAAGAAATCAAAGAAGTGGCACCCGTTTCTATTCGCTCTTCCATTCTTGGCTTCTTCACGGGAGTATTACCAGGCGCTGGTGCGACTATTGCGGCTTTCCTTAGCTATGGCATGGAACGAAGCTTGGCACCAAAAGATAAACAAAAAGAGTTTGGTAAAGGTAGTATTCGTGGCTTAGTCGCGCCTGAGTCGGCAAATAACGCAGCATCAAGTGGTTCATTTGTTCCTTTACTAACTTTAGGTATTCCAGGGTCTGGCACCACCGCTATTATGTTAGGCGCATTAATCGCTTATGGTATTCAGCCTGGTCCTCGCCTATTCGTTGAGCACCCAGATGTTTTTTGGTCGGTCATTATTTCCATGTACTTCGGTAACATAGTATTAGTGATTCTGAACTTACCTTTAATTCCATATATCTCTAAGCTATTAGCGGTACCAAGAACTGTACTTCTTCCAATGATCTTGTTCTTCTCGATTACTGGTGTGTATTTAGTCTCTTTCAACACGATGGACGTGTTCATCATGCTTATAGTGGCAATGGCAGCTATTGCTTTACGGCTTGCTAACTTCCCTCTTGCACCACTGCTTTTAGGCTTCATATTAGGCGGTCTGATGGAGGAAAACTTGAGACGTGCACTGATGATTGCTGATGGAGAACTTAGTTTTTTATGGGAACGACCTATTACGATGACCTTTACCGTTTTAGCAGTATTGGTTCTGAGTAGCCCAGTACTAATGAAATTGTTCCAGCGATTTAAAGCAAAACCAGTTGAAGCTTAATTGCTAAATTCAAATACCTAAAAGCCCTAGCAAACAAACCCGTTCGCTAGGGCTTTTTCTTCTTCACAGCACCACTATCACTAAAGTGCATATCCGAACTAAACAGAAGCGCTCCATAATGATAGTGTGGTCAGAATGCTAATAATTACTTGCCACAGAGAAAGGAATCTCAATGCAATTAGGTTGGTTAACACTTCCCGACTCGTTAACGCTATTCGATTCGTTAAAAATATTCGATTGGGTCGTATTATTCACTGCTGGCGTTTTTGGTGGAGTTCTTAACTCAATAGCTGGAGGCGGAAGTTTTATTACCTTTCCAGCCCTATTGTTTGTGGGTGTCCCTCCCATAACAGCAAATGCGACCAATACATTTTCATCCTGTGCAGGTTACCTCAGTGGCGCTTATGCGCTTAAAGCTGAAATAAAATCCGACAAATCTCGACTTGTACAAACCGTCATATTAAGTGTTATTGGTGGAGCCATCGGCGCGTTCCTTCTACTACACACACCCGAGACTGTTTTCACACAATCTATTCCTTGGCTGCTTTTATTTGCGACCATACTTTTCACGTTTGGAGGAAAACTCAATCAGCTTTTAAAACACGCGACACGTCAGAGTAAGAATACGACTCGTGCTGGGCTGTTCTTTTCTGGATTACTACTGTTAGTTGTTTGTATTTATGGCGGTTATTTCAATGCAGGCTTAGGGATTGTGACATTGAGCTATTTAGCGCTAGCGGGCTACACCAACCTAACCGTTATGAATGGAATTAAGCTACTCGTCTCCGCCTGTGCTTCTTTCGCCGCTATTATATTATTTGTACTGAATGGCTCGATTGATTGGAGCTCGGGAGTTGCCGTTCTATTGGGTACATTAGTTGGCGGATACTATTCTGCGAAAATTTCGCGAGGCATTCCAGATCAGTATGTGAGAAAGACTGTCATCACGGTAAGTATACTTATCACGGTTTACTTTTTTTATACCACCTATGTCGTCAGCCACTAAAGCGCTAGTGCATATGCGATTAATAACTAATCAGCAATGTGATGTTGATTGCACTAGCTTCAAATAAATCACCGATTTTGTATCTTTATTTTACATTTATCTAACCAAACCAATGAGAGTGGCATACTATTACGCCTGCTTTTATAAACTGGCGTGATAACTACGCACAGTACTAAATCAAATCATTACACATTATGGTTATTTTGAATCTGCTCACTTTTAAGGATGTAAAGTGTCATGAAAAACCTATCGTTTAAAAATAAGATTATCACTCTTATCGTTTCAATCATTACCCTCACAATTCTTGTTTCATACTTCAGTGTAAACCACTTTATCAGTGGTTATATTTACCAGTCTGATACCAAAAATATCACCCATAATATCAACTTAATGCAGCAAAAGTTGACAGGTGAACTTCAAAGTAAAGTTGCCCTTGCTGAAAACCTTAACTTCAGCATGATGGATATTTCGGAAACAAAAGAACGTTCTGGGTTTAATCAGGTCGTAAAAATCGTAAATGGCTATGCTTTTGATGATTCTGGCAATATGGAAGATGCCGATGCTCAAGCCTTTATTGATTTGGCAGAGAACCACAATGACAACACTGTTGTGAGCCCCGTATCTCTTAAAGGTGACACTGCAACCCTCACTATATCTATCAAGCGTATCGATGATTCTGTCGATTTCTTCGTTATGGATTTACAAGAGTTTGCGGATGTAATTCGCCAGTATTCGATAAAAGGAAGCTATGCAGAATTAATATCAGATAACAACATCACCATTTATTCAAATAAGGTTAGTGACCAAGTTATCCCTGTGTACCACACCGTTGAGTTCCACGGACAAACATGGCAATTAAATGGTTATATCGACACTACTCTTATTGAGCAAAATACCGCTAGTCTAAATGAAAGGATCACATTAGCCCTTATTGTTTGCGGTCTTATTTTTATCGCGATCAGTATTGCGCTACTAAGCATTGCTTTTAAACCTCTATTGAATTTAAAAGCCGTTGTCGCCGATCTATCACAAGGTAATGGTGACCTAACTCAACGATTAAACGTTGTTTCTCAAGATGAAATTGGGCAGATATCAACATCCATTAACCTATTTATTGAAAAACTACAGGCAATGTTTATGGAAGTGCTAGACTCTTCTGCACAAATAGATGCAGCCATAAGCCAGCTTTCCCAGCAGTCAAAATCAAATGTTGCCACGCTCAATAGCCATACTGTCGAGACTGAACAAGCGATCGCCGCTATTGAAGAAATGAGTGCAACTGCTAGCTCTATTGCTGAAAGTTCAAATGATGCAGCGAAACTCACTGAACTCACTAGCTCAAACGCCAGCGATTCAAAAAATACAGTAACGAACGCCGTATCAAGCGTTTCCTCACTTATGGATCAAGTCGCTTCTATGTCTGGCACCATCAGTACGATGAACGAAGATACGAAACAAATTAATAGTGTTTTACAAGTGATTGGTGATATTGCCGAGCAAACTAACCTACTGGCATTAAATGCTGCTATTGAAGCCGCTCGTGCTGGTGAACAAGGTAGAGGGTTTGCGGTAGTAGCTGATGAAGTAAGAGCATTAGCGGCTAGAACTCAACAAAGTACTTCCCAAATAAATGAGATGCTGGCGAAGCTTCACAAAACGACAGATAACGTAGTTTCTGAAATGGCGACTACCCATGCAAGTTGTGAGCAAACGGCAGAAAAAACAAACCAAGTAATGTCTTCACTTAATATCGTCACGGGATCTGTTGTTGAAATTAATGATCTCAATACACTAATGGCAACGGCAGCAGAACAACAAAGCCAGGTAACAAGTGAAGTAACGCGAAACATGGCTGCGATTCAAGAGATGATTCAAAGGCTTAATTCCAATGCGAGTGAAACCACTTCTGTGAGTGACGAACTTAGAGCTACGTCAAGCAACCTATCAGATGTTGTCGGTCGCTTTAAAGTCCAATAGAAACAGGCTTTCAGTTATCACCGTAAGCTTGAACTTGATATAAAACATTCGAGCTTCTAACTCATTACTCAGCTTTTCAACGCCATCAGTCATTGATGGCGTTTTTTATTAAGCAACCTACCGCATAAAGACTCAGTTAACATATCTGCTGAAAACACCCTGCAATAACCACAATAAAAGTGATGCTATAGGAAGTTATAACACTTTATGGTTACATTTAAGTAACATGGTTGATATCTTACTTATTCTTACTTTTGAGATACAAACATTCCAAATAAAAACAGACAAATAACAATAAATAAAGGTTGGCTTGCGACATGTTTGACTACCCCACGCTCAGTAAACTTGCGGCTCAAGACAAAGACATTCCACTTATATTCAGTGAATTATTTGATCTCGCACGCTCTTATTACCCTAGCTTGTCACGCTTTTCAGTCGTACTTTCTGAAGATAATAAAGCATCTAATTACTTCATTGCAGATAAACTCTGTCCAACCGGAAAGCATGACTACAGTGAACAAGAAATTACTTCTCGCTCAGCGCTCTTCCAAATATACACAAACCATAAAGTCAGAGTTATCGATGACCTCACTTCCGTAACACCGACCAAACGGCTTATTCATTTAATTGAAATTGGGCATCAAAGTAGTTATACAGCACCAATATATTATCGTGGTATTCACCTTGGTTTTGTTTTTATTAATGCGTCTAACTTGTGTTTTTTTAATCAACAGAATGCTCAACGTGACATTGCTTTCTTTACCCAATTAATAACAAACCTATTGATTCAACAATATGAAAGCCAAAAACATTTTAGGTCTTCGTTAGCGGTTGCACTTAATATGGGGCACTCACGTGACCCCGAAACAAAAGAGCACTTAACCAGAATGGGAAGATACAGCGAGTTACTAGCGCGTATTTTGTCAGATACTAAACAAGATATTACCCACCAATTTATACACCGAATTCGCTTGTATGCGCCCTTCCATGACATCGGGAAATATCGTATTCCTGATCATGTCCTTTTCAGTACCAAAAAATTTACTGATGAAGATCGTAAAATTATGAACAACCATACGCTTTATGGTGAAGAAATTATCAATGATGTGGTGAGCCTATCGGATAACCACTCGATTACTGTAGAAGAAGTTCAATTTATAAAAAATATCATTCGTCATCACCATGAACGATTTGACGGGAAAGGCTTACCCGATGGCTTAAATAAAGACAGTATTCCATTAGAAGCTCGGATTGTTACTTTAGCTGATGTGTTTGATGCCCTGCTCAGCAAAAGAACTTATAAGCATGCATGGTCTGTTTCACAGGTGATGGAATATATTGAAGCTCAGGATGGTTTAATTTTCGACCCTGACTGTGTAGCAGCGCTGCGAGACAATTTTGAATCTTTCATGAATATTCGTCAGCAACTTTCTGATTCAGGAGAAGAGCTTTGTTCGCCAGTTTTCTAACCGACACTATATACCTTATGGTGCACCTCATAATGTATATTGCCTAGAAGTTAAGCACTCAAACTTTATGAAATAGCTCACTAAATCATCTTTTTTGATATTAATTTAGCTTAATTTTCAATCAACAATGCAATAATAGACATGTTGAAAAAAGTATAAATCAGGGGGCATTATGAATAAAAAACTCGGTCATATCATGTCATCAAGTCGGCTCATTTCATTTGTCGCCTTTCTTGCTGCAACCTTTGCTTGGATACTCAAAATGCCAGCGTTATTTTTTGTATCCGCAATGTTTCTTATTGTCAGTGCCATTATTTATGGCGTTGATCTCTGGAAAAAGCGCTTGAAAGATAGCCAAGCTTGATTTGTCTATTAGTCACACTCTGAAAATATTAGGCGCTCTATTATAGGTAGTGTGGATTTTAGCTGTTGAGGGAACTTCATGCTTTAGTCTTTTAGTGAATGATTGAAGCTATAGACGTTTCTTCTAGAAACAATAAAGGAGCGAACTCGCTCCTTTATATACATAACAAGGTACCATTCCCACTATCGGCGGAAATTGCGACCATTTCCTCTACGCTCTTTAAATGCAGAAGCTGCTTTTGCTTGTGAAGCTAGGATTGACTCAACTGTTAATTCCATAGGTTCACGAGGCTCTAAGCCATGTCGAAATGTACGTGAACGTGGCGGCATCTGATATTCAACATCCGAAGCTTTTGGCATACGCTTAAAGCGATAAAGATAAAAGTTCTCTACCTTCTCTCTCGCCCATTCTGTTTTCTTCAAATATTTAACCGCGCTTGCAACTGTCGGCTTAGTGTTGAAGCAATTCATTCGCATTGCAGCGTCTAAAATTTCCCAACCGTAATGATCCACAAGTTCAGTGATCAAGGTTTCAAGCTTTAAGCCGTGTAAAGGGTTGTTCTGTTGAAGTTCAATTCTTTCTTGTTCTGTCATATCTTTACCTTTTCACAACCTAAACCGAGATAGGCTCTGAATTTCTCTTGGTACGCCATCATCAATAATACTTACCAATAATATTCTATGGGGATGTCCGTTTCCCCTATCACTCCCTTTATGATGGCATAAAGCACGTCAGTATCCTAACTCTGTGCTCTTTATATTTTAGTTAACACGATTAAACGGCTCTATTTCCATCAACCACTGCCCAAATTAATTTTTGTCGAGTGTTTATATATAAAAAAAGAGGGCTGTAATGCCCTCTCTAATAGTTTCGCGTCCTAAATCACTAAGTCTCACTGACGCTTATTTTTGTCTTGTCGTTAACACGTACAAACACGGAACAATAAACAAAACGACAGGAACAGAGAACAACAAACCATAACCCAACGTTAATGCCATTGGTCCCATGTTTACATCTGCCCCACCAATGCCGTAAGCAAGAGGTAGCAAGCCTACTACAGTAGTGATTGACGTTAATAATATTGGTCTTAGGCGCGTCTTCGCCCCTTCGATCACGGCTTGGGAAATTTCAAGCCCTTTCGCTCGCATTTCATTAATCCGGACAATGAGCACCAACGAGTTGTTAACCACTACTCCGCACATTCCTAACGCACCAACCAGAGCAAACAATGAGATAGGCTGCATGTGTAAAAATAGCGCTGACAGAGATGCTACCAAAGCGAATGGAATAACTGAAATAACCAGTAGTGGCTGTAGAAGCGAACCAAACATTATCGCCAATACAAAATAGATCCCCAAAATAGCTGCTGGGAATGCAACAACAATACCCCCTAGCGTTTCTTCTGCAGCTTCTACTTCACCACCAATATCAAGTGTGACATCCGCACTGATCTTATCTTTTACCGCTTCCCATAGCTCTTCGGTAATTTCATCAGGGTCCAGTTGCCCACCTCCGACTTGTGCTGTGACAAGCACTTGTCTGTCACCATTAAAGTGCAGAATGATACGTTCAGCTTGGGTATATCGTACATGTGCCAAACGGCTCAATGGAACTTGAGTACCATTAGCAGTGTAGATCTTAGTATTACGAAGTTTTTCAAGGTTACGATATTGCTCGGTCAGTATGACTCGCAAGCCCACTTCTTCGTCACCAATCCAAGTCGTTGATACTTTTTCACCGTCAAAGGCAATACGTAAAGTCGTAGCTAAATCATCAACGGTTAAGTTGTAACGCGCTAACCATTCATACTGAGGGACAATTTCAAGCTGCTGATCTTTAAGCTCTTCATTATTAGTAACATGGCTCAAACCTTCATAGTTAGCTAGCCACTCAGAGACCACATCAACGGCTTGATCACGAGACTCTTTGTTCTGCCCAATAACACGAACTTCTACTGGCTCACCAAGAGGTTCACCACCCGCATCGACAGAGAGTTTAATGAAAGGTACAGAGGTGTTATCAGCTAACTGCTCTCGCAAACTATCTACGATCACATCTGCAGTTCTGTCTCTATCTTCCGCATTCGTTAGGTTAATTAAGCCTTTACTCACAGGTGTTGAGTAAGTCATTTCGTAGCTAAGCAACTCCGATTCAGGTAGCGAACTGATCACCTCCTCTATTTGCTTATGTGCAGCACGTACTTTATCCATTGGTGTACCCGGTTTAACCTCGGTATACACTTCAATATACTTGGCGGCTTGGGCTGGGAAAAAGTCTAGCCTCATCGTCGCGATGATCGCACCACCAGCACCCAACGCCACCAATGCCAATAACACCACTGTAAACTTATGCTTCAAAGCACTTGCAAGAATCGACTCATAGCGCGCTGATAATTGGTTAAATACTTCCGTTGATTTGGTTTTTGGCGTCGGCTTTTTCATTGCGTCGGCTAAATGCGCTGGCAACGTCACCGTACATTCAAACCAAGAAAAGGTTAAAGCCATAATGACCGTCAATGGTATCACCGCGATTTCCATACCTAGCTCACCTGGGATGAAAAAAATTGGGATAAACACAAGCACTGTAGTCGTTAAACTTGCTAGTACAGGTTTGTATACCTTGAGCGTACCTTCTATCGCCGCCTCAAGTGGGGAGGCTCCTTTTTCACGCTCACTATAGATACTTTCAGCAACAATCACTGAATCATCCACAATAATGCCGATAACAAGCAGTAACGCAGACAATGTAATGGCATCGAGCGTCATTCCCATTCCAGGAATAAGAGCCAGCACGCCAAAAATACAAAAAGGAATCGAAACAGCAACCCAAAAAGCCACTTGGCGCATCAATGCAAGACCAAGTACAACAAGCACTAAGAGAAGACCAATTCCACCGTTGCTTGCAACAATCGAGAACTTCTCTTGCATGTCTTTTGCAAGGTTGATTGAGGTGTGAAATTCGAACTTCCCACCCAACTTTTCACGCTCTAGATCTAACGTTTCCAACACAGCATTGATTGCGGTACGAACATCAGCATTCGCTGTTTTGGTTATATTAAACAAGATAGCCTGTTCATTATTGATCATGCCGTATTCAGTCGCTTTCTCGAAACCATCGGTCACCGTTGCAACGTCACTCACACGAACTAAACCACCATCAGGCAATACTCGAATAATGGTTTTTTCTAACTCTTTTGCACTCGTCACTTGCGTCAGAGTAACCAAGCGATGCTCTGACTTCCACGACTCAACCACGCCACCTGAAAGTGACAAGTTGCGGCTATTAATGGACGTCATGATGTCATCAAACGTTAGGTTGTAACGACCAACTTTATTGGGATCAACTTCAATCCAAAACTCACGCTCGCGAAAGCCCGACATCGTTGCCGTACCAATTCCAGGTATCGATTTAACACGTTTCTCTAACTGACGCGCATATTGTTGTAAATCCGCGTAGGTGCCCGTTGTTGTGACACCAAAACGCAACACCTCGAATGACGACGTACTCTCTTGAAGCACCAACGGGGGATCTGAAATATCTTTCGGTAAGCCACTAACTCGATCAACCGCTTGCTGAATTTTGCGTACGACGTCAGCAATGTCGGCAGTTTCATCGACTTCAAGCAAGATCAAAGAAGTACCTTCTTTTGATTCAGAAGTCATTTCACGGATGTTTTGCACACCGCGTAGCTCTTTTTCGATTTTGTTCGTGATATTCAGTTCAATATCTTGTGGCGAGGCGCCCGGATAATGAGTCACCACTTCCACTTCCGGAAAAGCAACTTCCGGATCTTCCTGCATTTTAATGATACTTAATGACGCAAGACCAACCGCAAATACCATCATGGTGATCACACGGGCTAGAAACCCCCGCGCAGCAAAGTAGCTAATAATATTTCGCATCGCCAGTTCCTTAATTCACAGTGCTTGCGTGAAGAGACATGCCAGGTTTGATAAGGCTATTACTATTAGGGATCTCAATGTCGATTGGGTAAGCTAACAATGTAGGGTCTAGGTTTATACCAATACGCTTAATCTTAGATTTCACCTTAATTTTTGGATTAACATCGCTCCAAACGGTAAGTTCTTGCCCAACAGACAACTCAGTAAGATCATGTTCACTGGCAAGCAAACGAATGATAATATTTTCTACATCAGCCACGCTGTAAAGCAGGTTCCCTTTTTCCACCCATGAGCCTTGCTCTACATTACGTTTTACTATGTAACCATCAATATCAGAGTTGATTTGAGTATGTTCAAGGTTGTCTACCGCTTGCTCTAGATCGATTTCTGCCAATTTCACATTAGCTTTCGCAGATTGCAGGTCAGCGAAAGAGATATCTAGTTCGTGCTGCGACAAACTTTTCTTCGCTTTTAGTTCTTTATAACGGTTATAGATACTATTCTTGATTTTGAGATCGGCTTTGACCAATTCTAGGTTCGCTTTTTGGCGACTCACCTCTAGAACAAAATCATTGTCTTCAAGAACAATAAGGGACTGACCTTTCTGTATAGCTTCACCAAGTTGATATGGCTTGTTTTCAACAACACCACTCACCTGAGCGACCACATTTTGAAACTGTTGAGCGGTTGCATGACCAATTAGGTCAACTGCCAATGCGTGACTACTTGGGAATGAGAGAGCTACCATAGCCGAGAACACTGCTAATTTTTTCATATTTTAATCTCCGACAGAGTCTATTTATTACAGAGATTAATGCAGTGAACGTGAATATTTTGTATACCATGCGGGACTTTTATCAATGGTAAGTCATTGACATTTTAGAAGACGATATAAAATACATTGCATTCTTTATAGAATTAAGCATGAATCCTATAAAGCCCAACAAACAAAAAAGGATGCCATGTGGCATCCTTTTTAATTAAAGCGTCTTAATGACTAGCTTTATAACTCACGATTATACGTCGTAAGTTGTAGAAGCAGTATCGCCGCCTGTACCAGTCCAGTTTGTGTGGAAGAATTCACCACGTGGACGGTCAGTACGCTCGTAAGTGTGAGCACCAAAGTAGTCACGTTGAGCTTGTAGAAGGTTCGCAGGAAGACGAGCTGTAGTGTAGCCGTCTAGGAACGTTAGTGCAGAAGTCATACATGGCATTGGGATACCAGATTCCATAGACTTAGCTGCAACTTTACGCCAAGCGCCCATGCAGTTGTCTAGGATGCCTTTGAAGTATGCATCTGAACCTAGGAAAGCGATCTCTGGGTTCGCTTCGTAAGCATCACGAATGTTGCCTAGGAATGCAGAACGGATGATACAACCGCCACGCCACATAAGTGCAACGTTACCGTAGTTTAGATCCCAGCCGTTTTCGTTCGACGCTTCACGCATTAGCATGAAACCTTGAGCGTAAGAGATGATCTTAGAAGCAAGTAGAGCCTGACGGATTGCATCAACCCACTCTTGCTTGTCGCCTTCAACTGGAGCAACAGTTTTGCCGAACAGTTTCTCAGCTTCAACACGTTGGTCTTTAAGTGCAGACAGGCAACGAGAGAATACAGATTCAGTGATTAGCGTTAGTGGGATACCCATATCTAGCGCATTGATACCGGTCCATTTACCCGTACCTTTTTGACCAGCAGTGTCTAGGATCTTCTCAACTAATGCTTCACCGTCTTCATCTTTGTAGCCAAGGATGTCAGCGGTGATTTCTACTAGGTAGCTGTCTAGCTCAGTTTTGTTCCAATCAGCAAATACAGCCTGCATTTCGTCGTGGTTCATACCTAGACCATCTTTCATGAATTGGTATGCTTCAGTGATAAGCTGCATGTCACCGTATTCGATGCCATTGTGAACCATCTTAACGAAGTGACCAGCACCATCGTTACCAACCCAATCACAACAAGGTTCACCCGCGTCAGTTTTCGCAGAGATACCTTGGAAGATAGGCTTAACCGCTTCCCAAGCTTCAGGAGAACCGCCTGGCATGATAGAAGGACCAAAACGAGCGCCTTCTTCACCACCAGAAACACCAGTACCGATGAAGTGAATACCTTTCTCACGAAGAGCAGCAACACGGCGGTTAGTATCTGGGAAGTTAGTGTTACCACCATCAATGATGATGTCACCTTTGTCTAGAAGTGGAACAAGCTTGTCAATGAACGTATCTACAACGTCACCAGCACGTACCATTAGCATTACTTTACGAGGCGCTTCTAGCTTTTCAACTAGCTCTTCAAGAGAGTAAGCACCAACAATGTTAGTACCTTTAGCTGGACCTTCTAGGAACTCGTCTACTTTTGCAGCAGTACGGTTGTGAGCCACAACTTTGAAGCCGTGGTCGTTCATGTTTAGGATAAGGTTTTGACCCATTACTGCTAGGCCAATTACACCGATATCACCTTTCATTATTTATATCTCCTTGCGGCTATTCGCAATTACGCGATAGCACTTGCTGCATTTGAATCTAGGAACCACTCTGTTTCGCCAGTCTTAGACTGAATTTTTGCTGCCGGGTAAGGCAACTCAGAAGCAGGAGTTGTATGAATTTCTTTAACGATCTCAACTTTACCTGCGCCAAGCACTAGGTAGCTGATTCGTTTCGCGGCTTCTAAAACTTTAGCTGTTTTAGAAACACGGATCTGACCCGACTCAGGGTGAGAAGCTAATACAGATAGGTTCTCATCTTGGTAGTCAGTTACGCCCGGGAATAGTGAGGCTGTGTGACCATCTTCGCCAACACCTAGCAGGATCCAATCGAATACCGGCGTACCGTTTTCAGTTGGAATAACATCTGCCATTTCTTTTGCGAAACGCTCAGCTTCTACTTTGGGTTCATCTTCACCACGAATGCGGTGGATGTTCTCTGCCGAAAGGTTCACATTCGAGAAAAGTAGCGCATTCGCTTCACCGAAGTTGCTTTCAGCGTCATCGGGTGCAACACAACGCTCGTCGCCCCACCAGAAGTGAAGGTTATTCCACTGAATACCATCAGCGTATGGTGCTTGAGCTAAAAGCTTGAAAAGCATTTTTGGCGTACTGCCACCAGAAAGCGAAATATGAACAGGTTTGCCCTTCTCGCTATACGCTTTCATTTCATTTGCTAAGTTTTCAACAACCAATTCAGGCGTTTCAAAGATCTTGTGATTGATCATAATTCGCAGTAATCCGTGTCTGTTAAGTTTTTGCATGGGAAACGCCATGCACGACCGTCTCTTTGTAGAAGGTCATCGGCTTCTTGAGGGCCCCAAGTACCACAAGCATAACCAAAGAGCGCTTGAGGGTCTTGTTTGAAATCTAAAATCGGTTGGACGTATTTCCAACATGCTTCTACTGCATCAGTACGTGCAAACAGAGTTGCATCACCATTTAATGCATCAAGAAGAAGACGCTCATAAGCCGTTAGCATTTGAGTTTCTGGCAAGTCAGAGTAAGAGAAGTTCATTTTCACTTCTTTTGCTTTGAAACCAGCACCAGGTTCTTTCAAACCAAAACTCATTTGAATACCTTCATCCGGTTGAATGCGGATAATCAGCTTGTTTTCAGGTGCATCTTGACCAAACACTGGGTGTGGTGTGTTCTTAAAGTGAATCACAATTTCAGTCACACGAGTCGGTAAACGCTTACCAGTACGCACGTAGAAAGGTACACCATTCCAACGCCAGTTGTTGATGAACGCTTTCAGACCAATATAAGTCTCAGTACGTGAGTCATCAGCCACACCGTTTTCTTCACGGTAACCAAGCAAATGTTGACCACGTACATCTGATGCCGTGTACTGACCTAATACTAGGTCTTTACGTAGATCATCTTCTTCAAGAGGTTTAAGGCACTGAAGTACTTTAACCACTTCGTCACGGATTGAATCCGCATTAATCTGTGCAGGCGGCTCCATACCAACCATTGCTAGAACTTGTAGCAGGTGGTTTTGGAACATATCTCGCACAGCACCAGAACCGTCGTAGTAACCGCCACGTTCTTCAACACCCAGGAATTCAGCACCCGTGATTTCAACGTAATCAATAAAGTTACGGTTCCACAAAGGTTCGAACATCGCGTTCGAGAAGCGCAATACAAGAAGGTTTTGTACTGTCTCTTTTCCTAGGTAGTGGTCGATACGATAAATTTGGTGTTCTTGGAAGTGATGATGGATTTCTTCATCTAACGCTTGAGCTGAAGCCAAGTCGTAGCCAAACGGCTTTTCAATGATTAGACGTCGCCAACCATTTGATTCATCGTTCAAACCATGTGCAGCAAGGCTTGCTGGGATCACACCGTATAGACTTGGTGGCGTAGCTAAGTAAAACAACGTGTTGTGATTTTCAAATTGGTAATCTTTCTCAATTTGATCCAAACGGGTTGCTAGACGTGCGTAATCTTCAACGTCAGAAGTATTGATCGCCTGATAATGCAGGTGATCAATAAAAGCATTCAGAATCTCAGGCTCTGTTTTTTCCATATCCTGAAGTGATTGCTTTAATTTTGCGCGGTAAGATTCGTCACTGTAATCGGTACGACTAACACCTAAAATCGCGAAAGATTTTGGCATCTGATTGTTCGCGTATAGGTGATATAAAGCAGGGATCAGCTTTCGGTAGGTCAAATCTCCCGATGCACCGAAAATTACGATGCTGCTGTTTTCAGGTATTACCATCATCTTTCCTATAAAAACAAGGTTTTTAGTATTCGCTAAAAGTATCAGCGACATACGAAAATAGATAATAGGTCTTAACTATTATATCAATAGTAAATGCCTATTAACCTAGAAATGTGTTTGGTAAATGGGGTGAAATCTATCACCTCTATTCGGGTCGGTATTGTCTACGACAATTTGATTTACATCAACCACTGTGAAGGCAATCGATTAAATATTAACTCATTTCACCAGTATTTTATTTAATACTGGCAAAAAAGTGAGGAGGATTATGAAAGGAGATGAGCAGTTAAATCGTACTCTATCGGATTAACTTCATGTAGCAGCGTTCCGGACGCCCTACTGTTCCGTAGTTTAAATCGGCCTCTAATTCACCGGCAGTAATTAAATACTCAAGGTAGCGTCGAGCTGTAGTTCGGCTTGCCCCTATTTTTTCTCCGGCTTCATCAGCCGTGAGCTTTAATTCGCCATCGGTGAAAAGTATTCGGATCTTATCAAGGGTCACACCATCAATTCCTTTGGGTAAACGCTTAGGTTGCGAATTGTCGGAATGTGTAGAGGCTTGGAGCATTTTATCAACTAAACCTTGATCAAGGTCTGAAGCATTATCAATGCTCTTCCTTTGTGATGAGTATTTCTTCAAAGCAGCTTCAAGACGAGGAAACATTACCGGCTTGAGCAAATAATCCACCACCCCACCTCTCATCGCATGTTGTAGGGTTTCAACATCACGTGCAGCCGTGATCAAAATAACATCGCAACCTTGGTTTGAGCCTCGAACCTTAGTCAATATATCTAAGCCAGAACCATCAGGTAGATACACATCCAACAAGACTAAATCTGGGTTAAGTATATCAAGTTGAATCTCGGCTTCAGCTTGTGTCGTTGCAATACCAATAACTTCAAACCCGTCCATTTGAGACAAATATCGGTGATGTAGCTCTGCAATAGCAACATCATCTTCAATAATCATCACTCGAGTTAACGTGTTCATTTTTGCTTTCCTTTTTCAAAAGGATATTCAATTGAATTGATTCCTTCTTGCGCAAAAATATCTTCTTTCGGTAAATAAACCGTCATTCTTGTTCCATGTTCCTTATTACTTATCATTTCCAATTGTCCGTGGTAACGATCAGCAAGCTGTTTGATCAAGTACAGCCCTACTCCACGGTTTGACTTCGCCTTACTTGAAACACCTTTATCAGTTAGTGACTCTTCGGAAAATTCAAGTGGTAACCCACACCCTTTGTCATCAACCTCTAAAATAATTTCATTACCAAAATCACTGATAGACACTTCTACGATTCGTCTTGAATACGCGATATGTTTTTCATTTTTAATTGCGGTCATCGTTGCATCAAAAGCATTATCGATTAGGTTACCTAAAATGGTCACAACATCATCCGAGTTTAGCCATTTTGGTAAAGCTTCTAATCGCGAGCCTTCTTCAACCTTTAGCTCTAAACCAATTTCTCTTGCACGTTCTGTTTTCCCTAGCAACATCCCTGCGATTAAAGGGTCTTTAACCGTCTCTCGTAAAAATTCGATTAAAACTTGATAGTGAGCGGTTTCTTGACCAATTAACTGCTGAACAGATTCTAAATCGCCCATTTGCACAAGACCGCTGATTGTATTGAGTTTATTCCTGTGTTCGTGAGTTTGAGATCGCAGTAAATCGGCATATTCGAGGGTTTGAGATAGCTGCTCGGTCAGTTCGTTTATTTCATCACGCAATCGAAAACTCGATACAGCCCCAACAACAGTGCCATTAACAATTATTGGGCTTCGATTGGCAATCAAACGCTTATTATTAAGATACAGCTCGATATCATGGTCAGACTCACCACTAATTAACAAATCTTCAAGGTCACTTCCTGGTAATACATCGGCTAACCGTTGGTTTAATGCCATTTCACGATCGATGCTTAAAATTTGGCACGCACTTTTATTAATTGAACGAAGAACACCCTGAGCATCAATACTTATAATCCCCTCTTTTAGAGTACTCATCGTGACATCAAGCTCTACATATAAGCGGCCAATTTCCTCGGGTTCAAACCCTAAAATAGCTTTTTGGAAACGGCGGGAAGCATAATTTGAAATAACCGCATTCACTCCGACCACCAGCAATGCCATTAAAATCAAAAAAGCCAGGTAAGGCTCAATTCTGTCTTGCAATGAATCCAGTAAATAACCGACTGAAACTACGCCGATGATTTTTCCGCTCTCATCTTTGACAGCCGCTTTACCACGAACTGATATGCCTAAAGAGCCCTGCGCGATTGAAACGTAAGACTCACCTAACACTAATGCCTTCTGGTTATCACCACCTCGCATTGGCTTACCAAGGCGTTGATCGATGGGATGAACTAAGCGAATACCTTGTTCATTGCCGATTACGATAAATGCAGCGCCAATTAAATGAGTTAAGTTTCTAAAACGCTGTTGAACTTCATCTTCTGCAAGGTGATTTTGAGTAAGCTCGAACTCTAGGCTTGAATTTTTATTCTCTTCAATAAAATTGATGACGGTATTTGAATTTGATAAGAACTCTGCCACCCCTAAAGCTTTCAAGCCCATTTCTTGCTCTTGAGAATCTTTAATGTAGGCAAAACCAGCACCAGATAAGATCAAAAGTTCAACTAACCCGGTCAAAGTCATTATGATCAGTAATCGCTTTCGAAAACTAATATTTCGCCACTGCATAAAATTACCCTATAAACTCGTCATCAAACGTTAACACTGAGTTAACACCTGTGTCTTGTCGCAGTTTTATATCTGTGATTACTATGCTGATAATTTATTTACTACTTTGTTAATAAAACCTTCGTACGACTCGCATTTCACTAAATTTACTCAGTAAAATATGATTTTTTAGAACTTACGCAACTTGATGCAAACAGAAGTGGTCATTTGTTGAGCTAGATCACTCAAGTTTTAGGTCTTTTTTAGGTTGGTTAAAATAAATGCGATTATAATATGTACAGATAAAGAAATTCATTGTTGCATGATTTGTTAATCACTATTTTTAAAACCTTATTCATAGGCTTCAACATGGATTAACAAAATAACAACAAGGTGTTTATGGACAACGTTAGTAAAAGGCTAGGTTAAGCTACTTACATAGCAACCATATAATAGAAGTACATTTCGAATGCACTCATAATAAAAATACTCAACGGGGACATGGCACAGCTGAATTTCAAAGTGAATTAAAAACATAACGTATATACATTGTTATAAGGATACCGACAATGAAACGCGATACTTTTGGAATTTGCCTTAATAAGGCCATGCTGTTCAACAACTTAAAAGCAACATTTACTCATGTCAGAGCTTATGAGAAAGACGCCACTTCGCCTCTTGATCTCAAAGTCTTACTTAGCTTTCCGCAAATGTCTGGGCAAGATTTATTGCAAACCATGCAAGGCTCTCGACAGCTTGAATGGAGAGCCGATCACCATTGCCCTAGTTTTAAGTAATAACTCACTTTAAGTAAAAACTAGATTTTACTCCCCCCTAAAACCATCATTTTTGAAACACCCAAAGAGTGCGCTAGTCGCACTCTTTTTTTATTTACTCTTTCTATTTTTGTACTTCTTTGTTTTTAATCATTTCTTAACTAACCTATTATAATCTCAGTAATGATTTTCATATCAAGTGACTCAATTCAAGACAAAATCAATTACTCCTGTTAACATTAGAGTTTATACTCTAAATAAGAAATTAGACTCAATGACCAATCAGACAAAAAAAACGTTCTCGTCTAACTCTCTCCTAGTTGGTTTACTCAGCAGTGCTCTGAGCTTTTCTTGTTTGGCAAGCCCAATTTCCTTTGCCGATGCATGGAAAATGCTTCAAGAAAACAACAATTCGCTTGCTGCACAACAAGCGAATGTTGAAAGATATGGGCATCTACAACGTGCAACTAACAGTTTAAACCTCCCCTCTGTAAGCTTAAGTGCTAATTACACGCACCTAGACAGTGACGTCACTGTAAATGGAGAGCAGCTAGGTGACAGCCTAAGCAATGTTCCCCCAGCGTTTGGGGCTCTTTTGCCTATGTTCAGCGGTGTGACATCAACGATTACAGAACAAGATATTTTCAGCTCTTCAATTCGCGCTATCTGGCCTATTTTTACGGGCGGAAGAATTACCGCAGCACAAGATGCCGCACAAGGTAAAAGTGAAGAAGCTAAAAGTCAGCTATTAATGGAGACTCAAGCTCGATATGAAGACCTTAGCAAGTACTATTTCTCAGTTTTGCTTGCTCAGGATGTTCTACAAACACGCAAAGCGGTGACATCAGGTTTAACTCAACATCGCAACTTCGCGCTTAAACTTGAAGAGCAAGGACAAATCGCAAAGGTGGAGCGCTTACAAGCAGAGGCTTCACTCGATAAAGCTAAAGTCGAACAAAACAAAGCAAAAAACGACCTAAATATTGCTCAAATTGCATTAACTCAAATATTAGGACAAAGCCAAACCATCGAGCCTTCTGAGCAGCTTTTCATCAATACTAGCTTACCGAACATGAATGCCTTTATTGAACAAACACTGGCAACCTACCCTGGTTTGCAGTTATTAGAGGCAAAAGAGAAACAAGCAGACAGCTTAATCAGAGCAGAAAAAGGGAAATACTACCCAGAAGTTTATCTATATGGTGATTACAGCCTGCACGAGGATGATTCGCTCGCCAGTGAAATGAAACCAGATTGGTTAGTAGGGATAGGAGTAAATGTCCCATTGATTGACACGTCAGGTCGTTCAGACAAAGTAGCTGCGGCGCATAGCGCGGTATCTCAAGTTCAGTATCTAAAAGCTCAAGCGAAGCAAGATCTTAAAGTATTGGTGCAAAAAACCTACCTCGAAGCGCAACAATCTATTGAAGAAGTATTAGGGCTAAATTCAAGCCTGTCTCTCGCACAAGAAAACTTGTCGCTACGTAAAAAAGCATTCAACCAAGGTTTGGCAAATTCATTAGAAGTCGTTGATGCCGAATTGTACCTTGCTAGCATCAAAACCCAACAATCTGTTGCTCGTTTCCAATACCTTATTTCTTTAAATAAGTTACTCGCTTTGAGTAGCGAAATGACCACCTATTCGACTTATTTACACAATGCCGTATTGCCGATTTCAGAAAGCCGTACCGAAAGCAACGTTGAAAGCACATCACAGGATCACTCATGAAACCTATCAAGCCTCTAATATTCTCATTTGTTGCTTTAAGCATCATCACTTGGGTTGCATTCAGCTTTTACCAAGCATACCAGCCACAGCCAATTAAACTGCAAGGGCAAATTGATGCTCAGCAATACAGTATTTCCTCAAAAGTACCCGGACGAATTGATCAAGTGCTGGTTCGTAAAGGGGATAACGTAGAAAAAGGTCAGCTTATATTTACTCTTCATAGCCCTGAGATTGAAGCTAAGCTAGAACAAGCAAAAGCGGGTCAAAAAGCCGCAGGAGCATTAGCTTTAGAAGCAGAGAAAGGTGCCCGAACTCAACAAATTCAAGCAGCCAAAGATCAATGGCAAAAAGCTAAAGCGGCGGCAAAATTGATGGAGAAAACATACCAACGAGTAAACAACTTGTATAACGATGGTGTCGTTGCCGAGCAAAAGCGTGATGAAGCAAAAACACAGTGGCAAGCTGCTAAATACACAGAAAGCGCAGCATTCCAAATGTACCAATTAACGAAAGAAGGTGTTCGTGATGAAACTAAGCTTGCTGCTTCTCAAAAAGCATTAATGGCTGCAGGCGCAGTAGCGGAAGTAGAAGCTTATGCCGCTGATACCAGTATTGAAAGTTGGTTTAATGGTGAAGTATCGCAAGTATTATTAAGCAGTGGTGAACTTGCCCCTCAAGGGTTTCCGGTAGTCACTGTGATTGATACCAAAGATGCATGGGCGGTACTAAATGTACGTGAAGATTTATTGAAACATTTTGAGAAAGACAGCCAGTTTACGGCTTACTTGCCCGCACTTGATAAAACATTAGAGTTTAAAGTCTCGCATATTTCAGTAATGGGAGACTTTGCGACTTGGCGCTCAACCGATTCTGCACAAGGCTTTGATTTGCGTACTTTTGAAATTGAAGCACGCCCTGTCGATACGACTCAACCATTACGCATGGGCATGAGCCTAGTCGTAGAGCTGTAGGCAAACTATGCGAAAAGAGTTTTTAACACAATGGCGCATTGTCACTGGTGATAAATGGCTATTGTCGTGTTTAACCTGGATACCTATCTTTTTGGCGGTGGGAATTTGGCTTATCTTTTCACAAGGCATTGCTCGTGATTTACCCATTGCCGTGATTGATTTAGAACATAGCCAATTATCTCGACAGCTTACTCAACGTTTTGATGCATCCCCTACTCTTGAAGTCACACAAGAATATGCGGATATAAGTGCCGCAAAAAAAGCGATGATCCAGCAAGATATCTATGGCTATATTGTTATTCCAAAGCATTTTGACCGCGATGTATTCCAGAATTTAAACCCTCAAGTTTCTGTTTTTTATAACAGCCAATTCATCTTGGTAGGTAAACTTCTTAACTCCGCAATTTTACAAGTCCAAGGTACCTTGAATGCTGAAATCGAAGTAATGAAAGGGTTGTCCCACGGAGATGTAGACACTCAAACGGCTCTTGGGCAAGCCGTAACAGTACAGACTCAAATTACTCCACTTTTTAATAAAAATACGAGTTATGCGCAGTTCCTCATTTCTGCTGTCGTGCCTGCGCTTTGGCAAATAACCATTGTTGTTGGTACCATACTGATCTTGGCGGCGAATATTAGAGAACGAGGTTTGAAAGAATGGCTAAGCTCGGCACCTTTAACTGCACTGGGTAAGACTCTACTTCCATATCTCGGTCTGTTCTTAATACTAGGAACCGCTTTTATCTGCTGGTTCTACTCCATTCTCCAATGGCCATTTAATGGTAATTTATTGGTATTAGCTTTAGCGCAGCTGCTCACCGCTGCCGCCTGTATGATTGTTGGCTCTACTTTCTTCTTTTTAACACTAGACCCAGCTCGTGCCATGAGTTTTGCGGGAGCTTTCACAGCCCCTAGTTTTGCCTTTATGGGCATCACTTTCCCAGTCAGCGAAATGAATACAATGGCTCAAGCATGGCGCAGTTTACTGCCAATCAGTCATTATATTGAAATTCAAACCGCACAATCTAGTTACGGCGTAACTAACTGGCAGTCTATAGTAGAGATGTTGCCATATGTAGGCTATGCCTTCCCTGCCATTATTACTGTTGTTCTTATTAAAAAACATCTATCTATAGTATTGCCTTTAACGGGGAAATCATGAAAACGGATATCAGCTTTCCTCAACTTCTTAAAAATGAATTATTGGCAATTTTACGTAATCCGGTTGTCGTATTAACTGTATTTGGTGGAGTGATCTTTTATTCATTTCTATACCCTCTTCCTTACGCTAATCAGGTATCCCAAGAGCTACCGATAGCAATCGTCAATTTAGACCGTAGCCAAACCAGCTATCAATTAGAACGCATGGTCGATGCTACTTCTCAAGTACAAGTCGTACAAAGAGATCACAGCATTGCAGAGGCAAAATCTGCTCTGCTCAAGCAAGAAATTGGTGGTTTATTAGTTATTCCGGAGCACTTCTATAAGGATTTACTACTTGGGAAAAGCCCTACCCTTGCTTATGCAGGTGATGCTTCGTATTTTCTGGTTTACGGAACGGTTGTAGAAGGCCTAGCTAAAGCAGGAGGAACGCTGGCAGCACAAGTAAAAGTGAGCCATCTTCTTGTTGAAGGCGTTCCAATCGCGCAAGCCCAAAGCCAGTACAGCGCATTTAGCTTGAATATGAAGCCTACTTTTAACAGCAGAATGGGTTATGTTGATTACGTCGTGCCTGCGGTATTTGTCTTAATTCTTCAACAAACTCTAGCAATGGCTGCAGGGCTAATAGGCGGCACTCAAAAATCAGTCCATATTGGGCATGAACACACCTACTGGCGGAAGGTCTCTCCTTTAAAGCTACTGGCTGCTCGCTGCATAACCTTGATCAGTGTTTATTACCTATTAGCTATGTACTATTTTGGCGGCAGTTTTGAGTTTTATGGGATAAATAGACTCGCGTCCATGACCAATATTTTAACGTTATTACTGCCTTTCTTATTAGCCAGCACTTTCATTGGTGCATTGCTTGGTGATCTACTTCCGAGAAAAGAATTAGTCACCGTGGTGGTATTAATAAGCTCAATGCCGCTTATTTTCTTAGCTGGGTTTATTTGGCCGGTAGAAGCCATACCAACAGCTTTAGTCGCTATCTCACAACTTTTTCCAAGTACTCCTGCAATACAAGGATTCCTAGCGCTCAATCAGATGGATGCAAATTGGTCTGATGTTTCTTATCAATGGACGTTACTTTGGGGGCAAGCACTTATCTGGGGAATGCTTTGCTTTATCAGGTTTAGACATACCTCTAAGCGGGCTGTTTTAGCCAATCAGTGAATCCCAGATCTTCTAGCCTCTAGCTTCTAGCTTCTAGCTTCTAGCTTCTAGCTTCTAGCTTCTAGCTTCTAGCTTCTAGCATATTAATAATTGAACTACCCTTTGAAACAATCCCACTATAAAAAGAAAAGGCTCCAATTAGGAGCCTTTAACATGTCTATATATCGAATTTTTATTTCGATTAATCATCGAGTTATCTAATTAAATCTTGAGTCAGCTTTCATCTTACAAACTGCAATGAATCCCTCGGCACAATACAGTCTTATAAGCCTATTTCTTCGATAAGGGATTTAATCTGTCGCAAATCCATATTGTGTACTTGAATCATCTGGCGAATATCACTCAATCGAGAATTAGCTGCATCGTATCTATCACAAGAATCGGATTTAGCATCCCATGACGTGCCCTCGAGGTACACATCACACTCATTCTTTAAGGTACTCAAGTTCGGTTCAATACGCTCTCTTTCTTGCTCAAGCGATTCCAATGCTTGTGCAATTTGAAGCTCTTTGCGGAAAAGCTCACGTGAGCGATCAAACATTGTCGCTTGCATGTCAGCTTGACGATTCAAACTTTGATTTTCTTTTGCAGTTTGTTCAATTGCTAGCTTTTGCTCATTTAATTGCTGTTCTAGTGAAAGGTTGGCTTTCTCCAGTTCAATCGAAGCTGTTTGTAGATCTTTCAATTCAGTTTTATGATGCTCAGCTTGCTCCGCAAGAGCCTCTTCAATTTTTGCATCTGTCGCAGTATCCGCATCCGCGACTTTCGCTTCGACGTCACTAACCAGTTGTTGCTTGCTATCGCTTAGAGTTTGATAACGGGCTTCCAACACATGATAAGTCGCTTCCCATTTATTCGCCGTCAAAGAAGAACCAATCAAACCACCTAAAGCTAAACCTATGACAGCAGCAATACCAATATATAACTGGCTACGTTTATCTCGCTCTTCAATAACAACAACTTCGTCTTCGTTGTCTTGTTCAGTCTTTTGGTTCACTAATTGGGCACTCCCATTTGGAATAATTTACGTGAAAAACAATTTACATAAAAAGCAATTTAGCGCGTAAGTTCTGAAATCATTAAACTTGCTGTATACAGAATAAAACTGCCTACCACAGCAATCACCACGCCTTTTTGTACTTTCTCATTTGTCCTATAACGAAATAATACAAAAGCTAATGCCAGTAAAAACACTATCGCTATTAATCGAGTCATAACTCCTCCTTGTTTCCCTTATTTTATACCATTTATCTCAGTTAATTACGTCAGAGTATGGTTGTTTAAACGTTTACTTGACTAACATTTGTGCAAACAGTTTTTTTGCTGATGACATCACACTTTTTATTTATTAGGATGCTCATACAGATTATCTATAACTAGATAATTGTTCCGATGAAGACTGCAGGAGAGTGGTTTTTAACTAAATACTAACATTTAGTTAGAGTGACCCGCCGAAGAAGTAAATCTTTCAGGCGCTTTATGCTGATGAAAATCAGAAAAGTGAGGACTGTCGTTGGAGGAACCTCTGGAGAGAACCGTTAAATCGGTCGCCGAAGGAGCAAGCTTAGTATCCGCAGCTGACCAAAATGCTCATTACTAAGTGAAACTCTCAGGCAAAAGGACAGAGGAGTGGAAAGCTTACACCTTAATTAACGAAAGAATTCTATCTAGAAATCCGTATTTTTTAAGCCGTATCTTCATTTGTTTTGATCAACCTTTTGATCACGACTGAATTAAAATACGTCCTTTCCCTCTTCTCCTTAAATTTTTATTTATTAAGGGGAAACCATGAACAACTTACATACAACACTTCAAACCATCGACAGCCTTATTTGGGGACCTCCTCTACTTATATTGCTTGTTGGTACCGGTATCTACTTTACTTTTCGATTAGGCTTACCCCAATTTAGACACCTGCCAACCGCCCTTAAGATGGTTTTTACTAAAGACAAATCGGATTCTAGTTCTGGTGATGTTTCTAGCTTTGCAGCTCTTTGTACAGCTCTTTCTGCAACCATCGGAACCGGTAACATTGTTGGCGTAGCAACCGCAATAAAAATGGGTGGACCTGGTGCATTATTCTGGATGTGGTTAGCTGCCATATTCGGGATGGCAACCAAGTACGCAGAATGCTTACTTGCTGTAAAGTATCGTAAGGTCGACAGCAAAGGGCAAATGGTTGGTGGGCCAATGTACTACCTTCAGTACGGGGTTGGCTCAAGAATATTAGCGGTTCTGTTTGCGGTTTTTGCTTTAGGGGTCGCCTGTTTCGGTATCGGAACTTTCCCACAAGTGAATGCTATTTTAGATGCGACTGAAATATCTTTCGGTGCACCTCGTGAAGCTTCAGCAGTCGTTCTAACCATTCTAGTAGCTGTCGTTACTTTAGGTGGTATCCAGTCCATTGCTAAAGTTGCTGGTAAAGTTGTACCCACAATGGCGCTTCTATATGTTGTTGCGTGTTTAAGTGTGCTTATCTCTAATGCAGACCAATTACTGAATGCGATTCAGCTTGTTATTAGCTCTGCATTCACCAATACCGCAGCAACAGGTGGTTTCCTTGGTGCAAGCATTATGTTGGCCATTCAATCAGGTATTGCACGCGGAGTGTTTTCGAATGAATCGGGGCTTGGTAGTGCACCAATGGCCGCAGCAGCAGCGAAAACAGATTCTTGTGTGAAGCAAGGGCTGATATCAATGACTGGTACTTTCTTTGACACCATCATCATTTGTACGATGACGGGTTTAGCATTAATTTTGACGGGTGCATGGCAAACCGACCTTTCTGGCGCAGCGATGACAACTCACGCTTTTGCTGTTGGTTTAAACGCCGATACACTTGGACCAGTGTTAGTGTCTACAGGTTTAATCTTCTTCGCGTTTACGACTATCTTAGGCTGGAACTATTACGGTGAGCGCTGCGTTGTATTCTTGTTTGGTACTAAAGCAGTACTTCCATACAAAGTCGTATTTATTGGCTTAGTCGCTTCTGGTGCATTCTTACAACTGGATATGATCTGGCTAATTGCAGACATAGTGAATGGATTAATGGCGGTGCCAAACCTTATTGGTCTAATTGCTCTAAGACATGTAGTTATTGAAGAAACCAAGCAATTCTTCGCAAAACTGCCAAGCGTTAAAGCTGAAGGTAGACACTCCACCAGCCCTCTTATTCGCTGATTAATGGTTGGTACTCGCATGATTAGAGACACTGAATCGCCAGCACGTTAATCAACTAATCAAGAAGTTAAAAATAGAAAGTTGGATGAAAATAAAAAGCCCCCAAAATGAAATCATGATGGGGGCTTTTATTTGTCTATCTCATGGCAGCATCTATTAAATGATGCAAATTCTAGGCAGGCGTTGGTGCATCTTCCAACATCAACTTGATCCCAAGAGTAATGAGTACAGCACCAGTGACCCCTTCCATCCAGCCAATCACAGATGGGCTCTTAAATAACTGCTTTGCTGAGTTTACCGCGCCTGAAATTCCGCATTGCCAGATCATCGCAATAATAAAATGAATACTTGCCATTAGCATTGATTGAGCAAACGCCGAACCTTCAGGGTCGATAAACTGTGGTAAAAATGCCAAGTAGAAAACCGCCGTTTTAGGGTTTAATACATTAGACAAGAAGCCTTCTCTTAAAGAGCGTTTTACACTTAGATTAGAGTGAACAATACCTTCAACTTGAAAGCCTGCATTGCCCTTCACTACCCCGTAAATACTAGATAGCCCTAACCAAATTAAATAAGCGGCACCCACAAATTTTATCATTTGAAACAGATCGGCTGATTGCAGAAGAATAGCCGAGATACCAATCGCTGAAAAAGTGGCGTGAACAAATAGCCCAAGACAAACGCCTAAGCTTGTAATTGCGCCATCTTTAACACCAGAGCGAGTCGTATTACGAATCACCAATGCCGTGTCTAACCCCGGAGTTAACGTTAAAATCGTTATTGCTATCAAGAACGCTTCAATATTTAAAATTGCCATCCCTATTCCTTCCTATCTCGATATCCTATTAGCGCCCCGCCTAAACAGGCTAGCCACCAAGTCTTTAATTCTTGCATTGTGTAAGACGAAGCCAAGATTGTAAATTATTAGTCATCATCAATATACCATTACAATTTATTCACATTTCATATCAACTATTCGAATAAATGTATTGGTTCAACCGTTATTTGGTTGATAAGATCCCATTTTTACTCTCAGGGAAGTACTATGAGTGCCTTCAAAAAATTAGTCGACCATTCTCAAAAATGTTCTCACTTCAACCACCTAGCTGCAATTTGCGGTTGGGATCAAGCGTCAATGATGCCTTCTGGTGGTAACCAAGCTCGTAGTGAAGCTATGGCTCAGTTATCCGTTCATATTCACGGAATGATGACCCAACCACAACTATCCGATTGGATAAATGACGCAGAAAATGAATCATTAAATTCTGAACAGCAATCGACATTACGCGAAATCAAGCGTAACTGGCAACAAGCAAATCTACTTCCAGAGAAATTAGTTCAAGCTAAATCACTCGCGGGCTCTAAATGTGAACATGCATGGAGAACTCAACGCGGTGAAAACGATTGGGTTGGCTTTGAAAAAAACTGGCGAGAAGTCGTTGAGCTTTCTAGAGAAGAAGCGCAAATTCGTGCTGACTTTGCAGGGCTGACTCCATACGATGCCATGCTTGATATTTATGAACCAGGAACCAGTTCAGCGTCTCTTGATACTTTATTCTCAGACGTAAAAACCTGGCTGCCAGGCTTAATTGATCAAGTCATTGATAAGCAATCTACTGAACAATTTACCGCGCCATCAGGTAAATACTCGACAGACAAGCAAAAAGCGCTTGGTCTTGAAGTGATGAATTTGCTTCAATTTGACTTCAACCATGGTCGTTTGGATGAGAGTGTCCACCCATTCTGTGGCGGTGTTCCATCTGATGTTCGTATTACCACTCGCTATGATGAAAATGAATTTGTTCAGTCTTTAATGGGCATCGTCCATGAAACAGGTCATGCTCGATATGAGCAAGGGCTTCCTAAGCACCTTTCCGGCCTTCCTTCTGGTGAAGCTCGCTCAATGGGTATCCATGAATCTCAATCACTATTTTTTGAAATGCAGATTGGTCGCAGTGACGAATTCATCGGTCACTTAGCTGAACTTGCAGGGCAACAATTTAGTGGAAATGAGTTTGAGAAAAGTAATTTCCAAAAAATTTATACTCGCGTAGAAAAAGATTTCATACGTGTGGATGCAGATGAACTAACCTACCCTGCCCACGTAATTCTTCGATATGAGATTGAACGTGACTTAATTAACGGAAAAATCAAACATACAGACGTTCCTGAACTTTGGAACCTTAAAATGCAGCAATACCTAGGCTTATCGACTGAAGGTAATTTTAAGAATGGTTGTATGCAGGATATTCACTGGACAGACGGAGCATTTGGCTACTTCCCTAGCTATACACTAGGTGCAATGTACGCTGCTCAATTTATGGCTTCGATGAAGAACGATTTGGATGTGAGTTCTGTCATTCAAAGTAAAGATCTAACGCCTATCTTCAATTGGTTAGAAACGAACATTTGGAGCAAAGGTAGCTTACTCACAACTGACGAACTCGTGAAGCAAGCAACAGGTGAAACATTGAATGCTCAGCATTTCCAAGATCACCTGAAAAATCGTTATCTATAAGCCTAGGATTTTTAGGCTAGTTCTGAATACTAAAGTTAAAACCGCTCATAATGTGATTGAGCGGTTTTTCTATTTATCTAGTCGGAATAGTCTGCTCAGAAAATGTTAGAACGTTAGTGCTAGGTTTGCACTTACTCCAAATTGATTATCACCTGCGTAAGACGCTGCTAAATCAAAACTCACAATATCCCATGGTGAGATCCCAAAACCAGCAGTCATGCTATCTTCTAAATTATCTTCTAAATCGGTCTCATAGCCTGCCCTTAATTGAGCCCAACCCCAAGCGTTAAACTCTATGCCTGCCCTAACAAATTGCGTGGCATTACTACTCATAGAAAAGCGTTCTTGACTTGTTAAATCGGCATCAAGGCTTACAGTAAACAACTCTGTGATATAACCGCCGCCAATTGTCACTTTGGGAGCAAGTTCATACGTAAGGTGTGAGTTTTTCGTCTCAATCTCTTGTTTAATCAAGTTTTTACCAACAAGTCCCACACGCCAGTTATCCTTATACCAAACGGCTCCCACGTCTACGTTGAATACCGTATCTGACATTTCACTATCTTCATAGTCATCAATATCAAAGTCATCTAAAGATGTAACATCAGAATAGGTACGAAGCTCTTGCAGTTTAGGGCTAATACCAAAAGAAAACTTTTGCTCCTTTAGTATGTATTCCTTCGATAAAGCTAAACCTAATTCAGCGACACCAAAGCCAATAAGGGCGACTTCCGAATTTTCATATCGCTTTTTAGCATTAGCTTCATCACCAATCAAAGGGTTAGCCATTATCTCCACATATGTGGATGAGAACACATTCACTGAGGCGTATTGATTAGGGATAGAAATGCTAAATGCAATCCCGCCATTTACGTTAATTGGCTTTGCACCTGACAAGTCATTCAGATACTGATCCAATATGTCGTATTCTTCTTGAGAAGGTAGCCTTCCCATTGAGTCATAATGATCTTGAACATCATCAATCATTGCTAGTGCATCGTCTGAGTCTTGGACAGTAACACCAATAGCTGGGATTAAGAGCCCAATATCATCTTCTGCACGATATGCAGCGCCTAATGCTGGGTTGTGAAAAGGAGCGGTTAAAAAGTCTGCGGTTACAACACCAGTGTTACCCATACCCATACTGCGAGCATCAGTTGAAAATGTACTGGCTTGCGCTGTGCTTGCTGCACACACGGAAGCCACGGCTAATGTGATTAAGCCTTTGCTATGCATAGCAATTCCTTTGTCTTAAATGTAGTTGATAACAAAGAACAGCAAGATAAGGAGTAATTTCAAAATTCGATCTCGCTGTATCTACATTATTTATTGGATGGGGATTATGACAAGCTGGTCCATAAATTTGGTTATATCAGCAATAATCAAAGTTATATGGTCTTCATTAAATCGTGTTGATTTTTAAGGATTTTTTAAAACTATCTGTTTCAGTTTACTTTCTGAAAATTAAATGAGCACCTAGCGTTTGTAGCTAAATTTTTGGGGGATCGAAAAAAGGCATAACAGTAGGTGAGACAGTAAAAAACAACATGATTGATACAGATATCGGTAGGGAAAGGATCGGATGAAGAGAGATATTTAGATCWTTTATAAAATAAACTAAATACAAGGCTCGACACTTGTTTTTTTCCTAATGTTTAAGCAAAAAAACGCCCATGTTGCCTGTATCAACATGAGCGCAAAGGTAGTGCACAACTACCGCTTCTATTCCCCTAATCGAGAAATGAAGGATTCATTAGAATAGTTGGGAGCAATAATGAAAATGCTAGCTTGAGCACTTCAATAATGTCTTCTTCAATGATTAGAGTCGCAGCAATGTATTTAGAGCCATCAATTACATTGCCACTTGCGATTACTGAAAACACCCTCAACCTTAGCCATCAAAGTTTGATTATTGCCAGACGCCTTAATATATAAATATTAATATATTACAAATTAAAAAGAAAGRGCTAAGGATTAAGTTTTTGCATCAGTACACATTTTTTAACTAACAAATCAAACTAGCCCACGAACAAAAACCAACTAAATAAATATAAAACAAGCACTTATGATATTCATTTCAGTTTGTAACTCTTTGTTAATGCATGATTTATAACTGCATCTTGATCCAATTCACAGTTCTTACCTTCCTCTAGAGTTAGCATATTTGTATTATTTTAATGCTAGTTAATTATTCTATAAGGAACATTCAATAAGTGAATAATTAGTAGAAAAGTATATATGGCGTCATTTTTTGGTCCTATTGACCTTATTTATAATCGATAGAGTGGAATTATTACCATGAATAAACTTAAAACAATTGTGATAGCAATGTCATCGCTAATGGCGGTAGGTTCTGTTTCAGCTACATCTTTTGATATGAGACATGAGTATAAGAGTCATACAGATCAACATGCAACGCGAGTAAAACTTGCAGATAACATTGGCAATTTCTTAGTCGACATTGAGGCCAAATTTAAAGGCGAAGATGGTGAATTCATGGAAGATCTAAAAAATAATGGCTGGGAGCTCGGACTCAACTATCGCCATGTACTTAACGATAACTGGACCATGACTTACGGGATGCCTATTGAAGGTCGTGAATCAGGTGTCACTTACAAGCCTCAAGTACGTGCCACTTACAGTGTTGATAGCATCGATGGTTTAAGCCTAAGTGCTCGTTACCGCTACGATATGAGACAAAATACTCGTAGTTCTGAATATCAATTTGACGATGCTGGTAACGTTATTGTTGATGGTGATGGCGTGCCTATTATGGTTGATAGCAATGTCGCTAATCAACGTAGACACCGATTAACCGCTAATATTAACTATGCATTAAATGACTGGCGCTTTGGTTTTGAAGGAAACTATTACAAAGCTGATGGATATGACATTTACGACAATGACGACACGAACTATGAGCTTAATGTAAGTGCACGTCGCATGATGGGCGCATGGGCACCATATGTAGAGTTTGGTGATGTAAGCACATCGAGCACTTCTGCTACACGTGAACTAAGAAGTCGTGTCGGTTTAACTTACAGCTTTTAACTTTCAGCTTCTAGTTCCTGACCTCTAGCTTCTAGCTTCTAGCTTCTAGCTTCTAGCTTCTAGCTTCTAAAGAGTAGTCGGAAGTAAAATTAATCATAAATAATATTTAAGCCAGCGAATCTGCTGGCTTTTTACTAGTCAAAAAATCAATTTATTTAAATATCTCTCTTCTGACTTTCTAATGGTACTAATTACTCATTCGATACAACTGAGAAATGGGCACCTCTTTACCTTGCGCCACCCGTTTTTGCTGGGCCAAAAATAGTTCAGCAGTCGAAACCGCATCCGCTAACGCATTATGATTGTTGTATTCGGGGAGTCGATACCGTTCTCGTGTTGCCGCCAATGTTAGATCCACTTCTTCATGGTTGCTGATCGCTTGCTCCATTTTCTTCTCAATACATAACGTATCCAACCAAAGTAAGGGGAGACTTCTCAAGCCATAACAACGCAGTAAATATTGATTGATGAAGTTTTCTTCAACAACACATGCATGGGCGACAATAATTTTGCCTTTAGCTGACTCGAAGAATGCCTGCATGGCATCATGAATAGATAAACCTTCCTGTAGCATTTGAGGTGTAATGTGGTTGATCACTGCCGTTTCTGGATTTATTTGAGAGTCATTATTCAAATATAAGTGTTTCGCTGAAGCTAAGTCGATTCGACCTTTGCTTATTTCCACCCACCCCATAGACAAAATAAGATCGTCTTCACTGCTTAGCCCCGTCGTTTCTAAGTCTAGAATGATATATTCGGCATCTTTAGCAAGATCAAACATTTGTGGTAAAGGCTGTTCGAGAACATTAAACAAGACTTCCGGTAATTTCACGGTATTTAAATACTGCTTTCGCTTGCGTTTTATACGCTCAAGAGGATGAAAGTAATTAAATATCGCTTTCATTATCGGGCTCCAAATCTAATTTTTGCGGCTTCTTGAAGGTCAGCAATGATTCTAAAGGCATCTTTCAAGTGCTTACGTTCAAAGCTACCAAAGCTATCTGGATTAATATTATTGTCGGGTACTTCACCATTTTTTAATGCTTCCAGCTGATGACCAAACCGGAACGATAATATGTATTGATAGGCACCTAATATATTTTTATAGGCATCATCACTCAACATGCCCTTTTCATTGGCTGCTGTAAACCTGTCATCCGTAGCAGACAAATCGCATTCCACTGCTAAACCGTAGATGCGAGCCAAATCGATAATAAGATTTATCGCGTATTTCTTAACGTTCAGTGTCTTTTTATTCTCTCCGGATTTTTCCAGTACTAGGCTGTTGAAAATTCCTAACGGTGGATTTGTGTTTACCGCATCTCTCACTAATGTACTTAGAAACTCTCGGTTACTTCGGATATTTGAATGCAGCTCATCACGAAGAATCGTTTCGAACTCACTATTACCATAAATAGTCCGAATTTCTAAAAATACACTGATGTTTAGTAAGCGTTCATATTCAGGATTTGATACCCATTTTTTATAGTAATGCTTCCAAACGCCTAGAGGCTGGCACCACTTCGGAGTGGCCGCCATAAATTTACCCGGGCAGAGCGGATAATCACAGCTTGCCAACCCATTGGTTACCATCATAGCTAAGTGTTTGAAATAAATACGGTCGCTGTCTGTTGCATCATCAGCAAGTACAATCGCGCTGTCTTGATCAGAAAGCATGTGTACTTCATTACGTGCGTGGGAACCTGCAACAATCCAAGAGAAGTCGCAAGGTGGAGGTCCTAATTTATCAATCGCAATTTGAATTAATCGCCGCGTATAAGCATCCATGATCATGGTCATGACTTTGCCAACCGTTTCTGGCGCTACTTTGCCTTCAACTAAGGCTTCAAAAATGGCTTGTCTCTCTGAAGTGAACGAAGACATAGTTTTAACACTGCCCGCGTATTTGATCTTTTCAATTAAGAAGATCGCTTGCACACGGTGATTTTGAACAAGGTGAGAAGTGGTTAATAAACCAATAACTTTATTCTCTTTCACAACTGGAAGGTTGCGAATATTGAACTGCATCATGATTGACGCAGCATGTAAGACTAAATCATCCGGTTTAACTGTTAACGGTGAATGTGTCATGACTTCTGAGATAACATTATCAGTACTGACTCCATGTGCAATGACACGTTTAGTCATATCTCGATCGGTAATTAATCCTACAATTTTGTCATCTTCATAGATAACCGCACAAGGAGATCTCTGGTGCAGCATTTCTGTGGCAACAGATTGAATCGACTGGTCTGATTTTACTATTGCGACATGGCCACTTGCGACATCTTCCACTTTTCGAATAAATAACCCTTTTTCTTTATTCGACCAAACCACATCTAAAGCCGACTTCAAACGGACTTGGGCTTGAGAAGCAAATTGTTCTGCGCAACTAGGGAAAGTTTTAAACAGAGTTTGTAACGCATTGTGCGGGATAACATAGAGTAAGGTATTTTCGATGGCAATAGCTCGATAGCCCTTATCATCATTGACTTTAGATTCAAGAAAAGTAAAACCAAATAGGTCTTCGCTACCTAGCCTAGCCCGTAAAACACCGTCTGATTTTCTCTGCTCCATTGAGCCCGTGCGAATAATATAAAGAGACTTTTCTTTTCCAGACTCACACAAATCAACGACATCACCTTTTCCAAGATAAATAATCTGCACGTGCGAAGATAACTCTCTTAGCGCATCTTTTGGTATTTTATCGAAAGGGTCAATTTGTCCAATAAATTGAAGAATATTGGGTAATAAAGATTGGGACATAGTCATATTCACACATCATTTCAATTATGTATTATTATATAACTATTAAATGTAATTGCTAGCCGATTTCTTAAAACGAGAGAGCTTTGCCTAAATAACAAGCTAACACCTCCACAATCTACTTACTCAACAAAACCCAGCCCAAAAAAAAGCACGCAAAATGCGTGCCTAATCAATCATTTAAAAATATTTACTTAGCTAACACTTGAAAGCCTATGGTTTGACTCGTGCAGGTGATTTGCTGAAGCGATACGTGCTTTTTCACTGTTGCCAGCCATGATTGCATCATAGATCTGACGGTGCTCATTAATACACGTGCTACCTTCTTCCGAAGAATGAGAAATAAAGTTAATGAACATAGTCGTGAGGATATTACCGAACGGTAGGTAAAAATCATTACCTGTTGCATTAAAAATCAGGCTATGGAATTTAATGTCAACTTCTGTCCAACGCTTTTGGTCGAAGATTTCTGCATCCGAGATTTCAACCATTTGCTGAAATGTCTCTGATAATTCAATACGTTGATCAGCTGAAGCAAACTTTGCAGCAAGAGCACAGGCTTCTGGCTCAATAGCACGACGTAAACCTAAGAATTGATGACAGAATTCATCTGGATCCGCCAGCCCATCCATCCATTCAATAAGCTGTGGATCAAGGAAGTTCCAGTACGCTCGATCAACAACTCGTGTACCGATTTTAGGTCGGGATTCTAATAAACCTTTTGAAGTCAGAAGCTTAACGGCTTCTCTTAATGCAGTTCTACTAATTCCGAACTGTTCACAGAGCGCCATTTCACCAGGAATGATAGAACCTTGAGGAAGGTTACCAGAAAGAATACCACGGGCGATTTCACGAGCAACTTGCACGTGAAGGCTTCGCTTAGAGCCTGAAATAGGTTTGAATGAACCAGCCATGAGTCTACTTACTTATTAGATATGTATTATTTAATAAGAATTATAGCATTGATTTATATAGAGCTCCAAAGTAAGTATCTTAATAACGTGAGCTCCCTTGTATTCTGGGTTCAATCAAAAACCATCGTTTGCCATTTAATTGAAAATTTCAGATCTATTAAGTAACTTTTACACCTAGAAATAATTATCATTTGTAATACTAATATATGCCTGAAATCACAAAATAGATTATGAGTTAACTATTTACCGGTAAAATTACTCATTTTGGTTACCCTCCCTCTTGCACAACCAAAGTGTTATTGTATTATTTATATGTGGCAGATGTTATTTACACGACATTGACCCTTTATAATTATTTTTGGTAAGTAATGCTCTGCTTTAAGGGCATGTCAGACACAAAAGAAAGCTTCACTCTATTTGAAGCCCTGCTTTTATGTCCAACTCAGGTGGTTTACATGTCAACATTTTCATTGGTGGAAGATTCAAGCCGCCGCATTCATGTTCAAATTGCGAGACAAATTGCTCGCAAGATTTTATCTGGCGAATTACAAGAAAATCAAAAATTACCCAGCGAGATGAACCTATGTGAGGTTTTTGGCGTTAGCCGAACTGCACTTCGTGAATCAACTAAATTGCTTTCAGCCAAAGGGCTTATCGAGTCTAAGCCTAAAGTTGGCACCCGTGTCATGCCCCGCTCTCAATGGCATTTCCTTGATCCTCAACTACTAAACTGGATCCAAGATTTAGAAGATACCAAACCCTTCTTGTCTCAATTTTTAGGTTTACGAAAAGCCATTGAACCAGAAGCTTGTGCCCTTGCAGCAACTAACGCTACGGTTGAACAGCGCAAAGAGCTTTCGGTTTTATTTCAAAAAATGACGATGGCTGCTGAAAGTTATGATTATGGATCTTGGACGATAAACGATCATCTATTTCATAAAACTATTTTCCTTTCTACAGGCAACCAGTTTTATGTGCCATTTGGAAACATTTTATCTACGATTTTCAAACAGTTTATCGACCACTCTGCTGAAGGTGGGCGCTTTTGCTTAAAAGAGCATAAGGCAATATACGACAGTATTATGACTGGTAATGCGCCACAAGCTCGAATTGCATCTAAAGGGCTACTCGATGATGAAAATCAGAAATTATCCAATATAGAATTAGCTATCGCTTAATTCGACTTCCACCAAATCTTAAGTTCTGCCATGTAGCGAGCTTAAGGTTTCATTTACAGACCGCAACATTTTAGCCAACAAGCCTCTAGGGTTGTTTATTGCCGTATCTTTTAGAACAACTAAACCAACGGTTTATCTTCTTTATCATGGACGGTCTAGAGGTCATTAATGGTATGGAATAAATCACGCTCTTTCTAAAAAGGTTGTACTTTGTCTTCCCAATCATACGTTAGAAAAAATTTCTCATTAGCCTGGCCTTTAGCCCTTAATGCATTGCTTATGCAGTCGATGCTGATGATCGATACTTTGCTTGTTTCACCTTTAGGCGAGGTTCCTCTTGCTGCAATGGGAATTGCTACAACCATTATTGCCTTTATTCTAGGCATACAAATGGCACTAGCTAATGGTACTCAACTGGTTTTAAGCCGTGCGGTCGGTTCAGGAGTCCAAAGTTCACTTTCAAAAGCATTTTGGGCGGGGCTATCAATCAATCTAGCTGTTGCACTCATATTTGGGAGCTTGCTGACTTTCTTCGAGCAACCACTAATACAGGCATTAACCGACAATTTAGCTCTGTATTCTGAAATCAGCCATTATTTAGATATATCAAAACACTTGGTTATCTTTACCGCTTTAACGCAAGTTATCATTGCTTTATTTAACGGTTTAGGTCGCACTAAAATCCCTTTTAAGGGCTACCTTATTGAATTGCCTATTAATGCACTACTGTCCTATCTATTAATTCATGGTTTCTCAACATTTGAAGGTCTTGGCGTGCAAGGTGCAGCCCTTGGTAGCGTGATTGCCATTACATTTAGGCTGTTCTATCTCGCCTTGTGTGTTCACTATGACTCTACGATCTCATTGTCTTTACACGCCCAAAAATCTGAATTAGTCGCTAATATACGTAAGCATTTTATTGAGATATTTCCGGTTGCAGCAAACGTGACAATGCTTTCAATTGGTGCCACAATTTATCAGCTGCTCTATTCACAGCTCAACATTAATGCGTATGTTGCAATTACGCTCGTTATGCCCTGGCTACGCGCTGGTACTCAGTTCATCACAGCTTGGGCACATTCATCTGCAATCACCATTAGCCAAGCGATTGGTTCTAAAAAAATGGATGATCTGACAAAGAATGTCGATACGAGCATTGATGTCGCGGTTGGAATATCTATCGTCTGTGCGTTTTTATTTGGCGGCCTAAGTTTAGCTATTAATGACATCTACCCCGATTTAGACAGTTCAACCTACCAAGCACTCGCACTTATTGCTCCCCTCTATATATTTCTCCCAATTGTTCGTGGATACAACACGGTTCATGGGCACGTATTAAGAGCATTGGGAAAAACAACTGATGTATTCAAAATTAACTTCACAGGGCAATGGATCATCTCGATTCCATTATGTGCTTTGATTATTTTCGGTCTTGATGGTTCTATTTTCTGGGCATTTGCTATTCAACCTTTTGAAGAAGTGGTGAAAGCTTTTCCATTTAGGCACCTTGCGAGAAAATCGTTAAGGGAGTTTGATTCTCAAAAAGCCAAATCACTAATGTACGATTGAGCAGCCTGAGTTTATGTTCATAAACTTGAAGCATGCTTTATTTAAAAGGAAGTAGCGGTGTTTTTTATACATTTTGAAAGTTGTCAGAACTCAAGGTGAAGATTATTTGAGCTATATTTATTTTAGGTTTTCTGAAAATAAATATAGCTATTTCCAAAACTAAGCGTATAGTCCGGCTCTTGGCTCTTATTTAAGAGTTGTTAATGCTACATTTAGTCCAAGTTTCTACACAGACAGTTCACGATTTTTCCTCGTTACACCTATTCTGCGTCAGCTTTACCTCGATAGATCATTCAATAGCTTTTAACCATTTGCCTCAATTAACTATTGGCTTCAATAAACTGTTAGCTTCAATAAACTGTTAGCTTCAACAAACCGCTAGCTTTAATAAGCCGTTAGCTCAATAAACCAATCCGATTATTTACGTTTGTACTGAGTGTTCAGTAGCGTATCTAGTTATTCGGGTAAATCATTACTGTAATAAAACTAAGGCACAATTATGTCAAAAAGAACAACACGACAAATCCATTGGTACCAACTAACACGCGAAAAAGCGTTTACAAAATCACAAGGTAATAAATGCTCAAAATAGAAATTAATTTATTAAAAGAAGACCTGTCTTGGGTCGCAGAGATACGCCAGCTGAACAGCGACATTTTACACCGTCACATACTGCCAAAGCTTCAACATACAAGTTATCTAATCGACTTCGAATTCAGTGAACGAGACAACACTGGCACCATATTATCAAGTACTGGTTGCACGCTAGGAAATTTCACAATCCTATAGCACAAGACTTATAACGAAACTAGAGACTTCGCCATGTCTCCGAAAAATCTATAGTCTTTACCTCGTCTCAGGTCGCCTTATCGACCTTAAGCATACAATAGAATCTAACCTAGTCATTTGCATTTCACTCGCGGCTCACGCTCACTAGGTTTTACTCTTATTGCTCATTCTATTGATGTTCACTCTACTCAATCAATTTAGTACTCTCCATTACCCACACACCATTACACATTCCGCGTATGTTTGAGCATCTTGAACATTCGATTCGACAGCTTTATGCATGACTTTCATTAATATAAGAAGCCTCTCCGAATTGAAGTAGCTCGATTCATGTCAAACAGACCATCGCATAAAATCAGGAAAGTTCACTACGGTCATTTTAAATCACTTAACCCTACCCGCCTCAAGCTAAACACATAGCTCACTTCAATATCTTATTAATCAATTAACATTTAATTTCCAATGATTAAGCAAACCTCATGATATGCACAAAGACATAAATATAAGAAATAAAAATATGAGTTCTCAACATTGGAATTATTAAACTGAGCGACACATTACTAGCCAAACAGCACGACATTTGTCTTATTTTATACTTTGAATTATCAGTATCATTATTGTAATGAGATCACTATCAAGATTAGTGTTGAAAGTTCGCTTGAAAATGGGATAACCATAACACTTAGTTATAAATAAGACGGAGTGATATGAACTTTTTGATTGGTATCACAGAATAGATAGCCGATAATACATACCATATTTGTCATACATTAATTCAATAGCATTGTTGTTGTTTGATGAAATAAAAGGGTACTAAGGATGTATCCATAATTATAAATCATAGCGAGATGATAAGTATGAAACCAGTAACAAAAATTGCACTATTCGTAACAGCCACACTTTTAGCCGGCACTGCTGCAGCTGCTACCATTGATTACCGTGGCGAGTATAAGCATGAAGATGAAAAGTACGCCCACCGTATTAAAATTGGTGCAAACACTAAAATCCTTGATGACCAAGCAAAGCTATCTTTTGGTGTTGAGCAAAAATTCCAAAGTAGTGACCAAACTGACTTTTGGAAGGAAGTGGTCCGTGGCGATTCTGAGTTTAGCTGGGATGTAACTTACAAACTAGATGATAAGTGGTACATACAACCAGGTATGCCAATTACTTTTGCTGAAACTAAAACGACTTATAAACCTCAATTCCGCGTGGGTTATAAAGCTGATTTCGGCTTAACAACAGCTTTACGTTACCGTCATGAACTGCAAACTTTTGAAACTGGTACAGGCACTGCAAGTGCTGCTGGTGGTGGCAAAGTTGTACGTGATGGTAAAACTCTGCAACAAGGTAAATTCACGTTAACTGGTTCATACAAGTTCAGTGACGAAGCTTGGAAAAACCTAAAGCTAAGTTACGAAGCTAACTACAACGTGAACTACGACGACGTTCGTCTTGCGAACGATAAAAACTGGGAATGGGATCTTGGTGTTAAAGTAGGTTACAAAATGGGTGACTTCACTCCTTACATGGAATTCTGGTCATCTGATTACGGTTCATCTGCTGAAGATGATCGCCAGCTTAAAACACGCTTTGGTCTTAAGTACAGCTTCTAATTATAAGATTTTAATGTCACTAAGTAACTGTTTTTAAAATTCTATTATTTACTTAGTTAAGCTTCGATTTAAAAGGTTTAGCATCGCGCTGAGCCTTTTTTAAAATCCTATCTATCCTCCCGGAAAATAAGCTTTTACTCACTGTAACCAAACTATACTTTACCTAAATCATCACCGCTGTAGACCGCTTCAGAAGCTGAACTTATATTATCAAGCACACTACGTCCCCCCTTATTTAAGACAATATTTAGTAGTCTCTGCTTGTTCATGCTCATGCTCATGCTCATCAATACTAAGGCTCACGAAAAATAGCCAATTCAATGACTCTGCGTTTAAATTAACAGGGAGATTTTTGTAACAACCGGATGAGATTAGAATAACTTTTATTGCGACTTTTGCAGGCTGAGAGTAGCTCAATATGTTTTAAACAAAGTGAAGATATGAAAACAGTAAATTAGTGTCCACACACGTTTAGATAGGCGTATATTGATGCTGATTGGGAGCGTAATAATAGCTTTGATCATGGTTTATAAAAATCAGTATCAATAATAATAAAAGCGCCATTCAATCAATGAATGGCACTCAATTCGTTGCTTATATAAAAGGTACTTATAAAAAAGTACTTATGGTAAATAAAGCTTATTTATCCATTGGGTCCGCCGCAACAACAGCTGAGAACGTACTTGAATTGTAATCATTACTCTTTAGTACATCACCGATAGTACGCGAGTCAAAATCATCCATGAAAACTTCTGTTTGAGCCGCTTCATCAGAATAAACTTCATAGTCATCAACGTATAATGTTGTATCTGCCATTCCACTATTTGAAGAGAACTTAATAGTAGTTGCTGTTACGGGAACGCTAGAATCTGAGTGGTTTGCGTCATTACCTGCGTTCTGAGAGTCATAAGGACCAAACTCCACACCATCAACTTTAACTGTGTAAGTACCAGTTTCAGTCGTCGAAGATGTATCCCAAGACATTTCTAGGTCAATCCAAGTACCAGGAGTAAACGTTGTTACTTGCTCATCTTCACCACGTAGCGTGATTTTACCTTCGTCAATTTTCAACTCACCAACCAAAGAAGAAGTGGAGCTTTTAGTATCAAAAAGAGAAACGTAAGCTGACTCTGTTTCTGCAGCGTCGTAATACATAGATACTTTATGCGTACCAGTTGTCATACCTTCCGCAAACTTGTAACGCAATTCGCCTGTATCACCTTCATCTTGGTCAGTGATTGCCGCGACTTGATTGCCCGTTGGTTCTGGATCTGTTGGAGTGTCTCCATCACCAGCTACTGTTGCTTCAGAGCTACTGCTGTTGTAAGGCGTTGTGTTTAATACTTTACCAATAGTGTAGCCGTTGAAGTCATCTTCAAAAACTAGCTCTTCAGAACCACTATCACTTGAATATACTTTTAGGTTATCAGCAAGTAGTTCAAAGTTATTCGTACTGCCGTTATCACCCAACCTTAATGCAATCACTTGGACAGGGCCACTTTCTGGAATTTCATCTGCTAGATATGAATGTTCAACGTCATTTACTTTGAAGCTAAATACACCATTACTCCAAGTTGCTTCGACTGTTAGTGTCTCACCTTCCGTATAACCGCCATCGATAGCATTCAGTTGCTTGGCACTGTCACGGTATTTAATAACACCGCCTTCAAATGCAATTTCACCATGTAAATTAGATGTCGATGTATCAGATGCATAAACCGAAACATACGCGTTTTTGCTGTTATCATCTCCGACAGAATCTTCATCAAGTTGATAAACTAAATCAACCGTTAAACGACCTGAAGTAATGTTATCAAGGCTATTATCAGAGAGCTTTAATCTAAGTTCACCAGTATCAGAAGTTGAAGTATCAATGATTTGAACGTAGTTGTTTACACCAGACTCTTCATTTGCATCTTTAACAGCATCACTTACAGATGTGGTAGTGGCTTCATCAGCCCCTACTAATTCACCCTCAGTTGCAGTATCTACCATTAATTCGCCATTCGTTACAGAGTAACCACCATCAACAACGGCACCATTAGCGTCTGCACCGTAATAGGTAAACGAGATTGTTTCTGCGTCCAGATCTTCTGTATACGTTGCGGTTTTAATTTCGTACGTACCAGGAACTGCATCGTCGTAGTAATATTTTTGTGTGCCATCTGCAAATACATAAACATTGGGTAGATCGGTAGAAGTGGCTGCAGGTAAAGCACTTGTGCTTACTGTCGCGGCACCAATTTCCCACATACCGCCATCAAGAGGTGATGTTGGTGCTGGCGGTGTTGGTACATCATCAGGAATGAACTCAACATCTGTGTCACAACCGAACAACAAACCTGTAGACATAGTTACTGCAAGTGCAATTTTAGAAATCTGCATAATTTACTCTCTTTCACGTTAGTCATTAATCCTTTAAATGATATTGTCAGACAAAAGAGATCGTTCTTCAATCATGGATATTTAATATGATGACCTTTCTCACAGTCGCTGCTATTTAGGTTATAGAACTCATGCATACATCACATTAATAAGCAAAGTTGACGTATTTATTGCCATATACGCCACCTAACATGAAGCATATAATATGATTATTACGCCCCACCTTAACCCCAAAAATGACTACAAACTTACTATCAATAAATATCAGATAACGGCAGATACAAAAGGCAGATCTTCTTTAAATTAATTTTTCGTGAGCCTCATACTAAACACACTGCTTATTTGCACATTCCTACTCAAGAAATAACATGCTTTCAATCTATAATTTATTTTTAAGTTCTCAGTTCTATAAATAAAAAAATGGTCAGTAAATTAACAAAGTAATAAATTACTCTATTCATTTACCGACCATTCATTATTAGATTATCTATTGAGAATTAATCTCAGGTAATTATTTACCTTGGTATTGATCGTGAGAAACATTTAGCTTGTAGAATGTCGCCTGTGAGTAATCGTCTAGATCACCACTGATATTCTGGTTGTAAACACCAGCCTTGAAGTACATGTATTTGCCGCCTACGTCGTAGCCGCTTTTACTCATATCAACCACTTGTACTACGTCATCTTTGCCTTCACGCATTAAAGAAACGGTCATTGTGTTGCCTTTAACATCAATGCGATAGCTGAAGACTTCACCAAGAGCAATACCATCGTCACCAACTTCAGCTGTCATATCACCCACTAGAGGATAGAAGTCCTCTTTTGTCGCGTCTTGACTTTCATGTGCAAAGTAAACTGCGCCTGTGGCTTGGTCTGGTAATTTGCGGTAGTACAAACGAATCGGCTCATCGTTTTGATCGTGAATCTGACCAATGATGAAACGACCTACTTCATTTGCATTACCAGTAGTGGTTGCGTGATCTATCTTCAACGTTGCTTCTAGTACGCCGTCGATACCTGCTGCAGCTTCTAAGTCAGACTCAGGTGCGCTTGAGAATACCCAGTTGTTTTTGTTAACACCTTTAGTGCTAATAGACTTATCACCACGACGCATCATTTCACGAAGTTCAGTACGTGCGTACTTTGTGTTTTTAGAGGTACGAACACCTTTCACGTAAGCCTTGAATACTAGGCCGCCGTCATCTGCTGTGTAGAAAATTTCGGGGTGTTGGTAACCATTTGCGAGGTTCCACTCAGACACATCATCAGGCTTGCCATTTTTGTCATGATCAAATGGTTGAGATAAGTACCAATGAGTCATGTCAAAGTTTTCACTTGGAGCATTACCTGCCAGTGGTGTTTCTGGAAGGTTAGTCGGTACTGGTAGTGCACTACGAGTGTCACACTGAACCGTTGTTTCACATGGGTAAACTGCCGCTACGCCGAAGTTGCCAGAGCGAAGATCTTTACGCGCTTGCTTGCGTGCTTTTTCCACGGCTTTCATTTCTGCGATCATTGCTTGTTCAGCTGCAACTACGTCTGAAGTGATGATATGACTAGCAGGACAAGCGTTAACATTACAGTTTACAGCAGCTAGACCTGTCACACTGTTCCAACCATTTTTGGTGTTACCGTGACCAACGTATCTTACGTAGCGAGCTTGAACCGCCGGAGCAAATTGGAAACGCTCAAGACCGATAGCTTTACCTGAACTCATTTGATTCTCAAGTACCGTTGTCCAGTTTTCGCCATCAACACTGACTTGAATATCAAACTTAGATTGGCGCTCGTTACCTTTACTGAATGATGCTTGAACAGCGTCAAATTCATGTACAGAACCATAGTCCAACATTGCCCACTCGCCGTCACCGGCTGAAGACCAACGTGTTGTTAGATCTTGGTCAACTAGGCGATCAGGACCGTTACCATCGTGACTACTAGCAGTAGCAGCAACCGGCGTCATAATAACTTCACCAGTTTCTTTATTATTAGGGAATTCAGCTGCTGTCGTGGAAGATCCAGTACTCGTACAACCAACAGCGAATAGGATAGAAGTAGCTAGCAAGCTTTTAAGATAAATGTTTTTCATTTGTCTGTTCACCTTTAAATATAAAGTTTGAATAATTAGATCTATTTGTTTTATTAAAAGCAGAGCATTTGGGCATTGAAAATGATTCAATCGCTTGCCTATAAATAGGCATATAAGCAACGTTGTATATTGTTGTGCCAATATGTTCTGCTCATTTGATACGAATCATTATATACATAATAAAATAGTACAAATAAGCAAAGAATCATAAATGAGATCACGGTCTTGTACCTAGCCCCTCAAAGGGTGAATAAATGAGATCCCGCTCAATATGAATTTCTTATAAGTTAAATTTCATCAGTAATGATAAGCATATGTCTTACAAAACCTTCACAAAGAAAGTGGTATCCATTGATTACAGATACCCTCTAATTATGATTAATGATGCTCCGCAATTAATGAAACAAAGCTGACATCGAACAGCTTTCCCTGATAATTACTCTCTGGTTTGAATTGAGGGTAGATACCGCCTTTAAAATAAAATGCGACATCAGATGAAGACCAGTCGGAGGTAAGAAAAACGGTATCTCCATCTTTATCAGTATAATCTTCGCCCCATAAGATATTGTGAGAAACGGTATTTGTACCATCAGCATCATGAGTGGCTAGATACACTCCGTCTGCATTTGCACGAATCGTGTAGCGCCATTCTTCATTTGCAGCATAAGATCCTAGTGTCACACTGAATGGCTCACAATGATTACAATCGGCATTATTGCGTTCAAAATCAGAGTTTAAGATCACTCTTACTGGTTTATCTTCGCCTTCCCAAAGTAACTTGACCAAGGCTTGATTGATCTTCCAACCATGGATTTGACCTAAAACGACTTTAGGGACTTGGTTGCTTATCTCTGGGTATTCTTCAATCTTTAACTGAGCCGTTAACACATGTTCTGAAGAGTTAGTGCGGTTATCAACAAGGTACCAACTTGTGTCTTCATCGCTGGTACTGCAATCAGGGCTACTGCTGCTGACATAAAGCTCTCGAAGTTCAGAGCGGATATAACTAGAGTTAGCCGTTGTCGTGCCATACCCCATGTCCGTTCTAAAATGCATTCGTCCATTTTCAACGTTAAAGTAAGACAAATTGATGCTGTTATCATAGACATCACTGTCATCGGTAAGCTCACCTTTACTGGAATTACATCTTACTGGTTCTAATTCCGCAGCACTGCTACCACCGTCGCCATACCAGGTATCTTTACTAGCCGGAATGGTCAACTTCCAGTGACTAATATCCCAGTCACTTGAATTATTGAGGCTTGTTTTTGAATGCTGTAACTCTTGAAAATGTGCGACACCTTCTCCATTTTCAAATTGATTGTAAATGCCAGCTTTGAAGTAGCTGAGCAAGTGTTCCCAATATTGAATGTCGTGAGTGACAGAGAGTTGACCATCTACTTTTATAGCAAGCGTGCTTTCGAACACAGACAATTCAAATTTAGTGAAGTTATTAAGATCTGCTTCACCTAAGTCATAACGATCATAAGAAGTGGCATAACATGTTGAAGAATCTGCCGCGGTGCTGCAATCAATGGCGTTATTTTTTACGACAGCCCAATAATGACCAGTAATGCCGTCTCTTTCTTGTTCCCATACCACACGTAATAAAGGATGAGGTATGTTCCCAGTACCGCTGTCATCGGTGCCTTTATTATGGATTTGTAAGAATGTTACTTCATCGTGGTCAGCTGGCGAGCTAGCCACCGCCAAATCTATACCTGGCAGTTTCACTTCGGCATAAAGAGTTCGCTTAGTATTCTCTTCATTGACATCAAAGTTCTCACCTTCTCGAATTTCTGATCTCATTTTGTAGTTCGACATTTTAACAATCAGATTCTCAGTACTCTTGTCAGCATAAAAGTACTCACTTTTGTATCCGTCAAAATTGCCGTTTTTTACTTCAGAAGTTTTATTACCTTCTGATCCATTGGGGTCAGACACCTGTAAATCTGAATTGGAAAGAATACTTTGATATTTAACAAGATCGAAAGGGGCTATTGTTTCTTCTGGTGTTCCAGGGTTAATCGGGGCTGTACTGCTACTGCCTGAGCTACCTCCACCACAACCGTAAACAAGACCGGTTAATGCTACAATCATAAGCGGCTTCATCGCATTCATTTCACTTATCCATCTGTATAAAAAGAATAACTTACATTTGTAGTATTTTAATTCAATTAAAGTGTAATGATAATGTGATAGCTAACTTGAATAAGTTTTTATTATTAAAAATGAGTAATAAAACCAAAGAGTCATGCAGATTAATGTTTGAAAGTTCTCTCAACAAAAAGGCTGCCCTAAAATCAGGGCAGCCTTGATAAGACTCGGTTAGAAGTACTAGATTAGTTCTAAAGTAAATTTTACACTTTAAAGCTGCTCATCAACTCACTAACGCTGGTGTTCAGCGTTTTAATTTCTGCTGATTCTGCCACTTGGTTTTGGCTTAATTGGTTAAGTTCTACTACAAAATTTTCAATAGTATGCATGTTTTTCGCAATGCTCTGTATCAGAGAGTTTTGCTCAACAGAAGAACCCGAAATATCATTATTAAAACGACTCACTGTTTCCATTTGTTCGGTCAATTTAGACAACATATCAACCGCTTGCACAACTTGAGAGCGAGTCATTTCGCAATTCGTTTTTGTTTGCTCAATTGACTTAACCAGCCCTTCAGATTTATTTTGCAAGCTTGATAACGCTTCTTCAATTTCCGAAGTACTGATTTGAGTTCGGTTCGCTAGAGCTCTAACTTCATCGGCTACCACCGCAAAACCGCGACCATGCTCGCCCGCTCTTGCCGCCTCAATCGAAGCATTTAACGCTAACAAGTTTGTTTGTTCAGCAATTCCACCAATGACGGTGACAATGGATTGAATCCCTTGCGTTTCATTTGCCATGGACAAAATGTCTTCAGACGTTAAAACAACTTGTTTCTCAAGATCACTCACATAAGTTTCAGTCACAGTGTTTATTTGCTTCGTTTCATCACTTAATCGAGCTGCACTTCTTGCTGCGTCAGCCGCAAACTGTGAATTTTTTTCAACTTCATTCGATGCTTCAGACAGGCTATCAATAGAAGAAGCCACTTGGGCTGTTTCATCCGTATGAACCTTGAGCACATTGCTGGTTGCTTTACATCCTTCACGGATACTTAATACTTTAACGTCTAGATCTGAGTTTTTAAATTTGACGTCTTTTACCATTTCCTGTAACCCCATGATAAATAGATTGATGTCTCTTGCTATATGGCCTAAATCATCACTGCCCTTTTCAACTAAGCGTTGAGTTAAATCGCCATTACCTTGTGATAATCCATGAACAATATCTCGCAAGGAAACTATTGGACGGTAAAAACGATTAAGTAGAAGAACCATTAATACGACTGACCCTATAATTGATACAATAATTAATATGCGAGCACTAGACATCACATCATCTAATTGTTCAAGGGCTAATGAAGGATTAATACTAGATATCATATACCATTCCATTGAGTCACCAATATGTACCTTCTTAGCCATCAACACTCTATTTTCACCATTAATCATGCCTTCAATAAATATTTCGGGTGATTGAATAGCCTGACTAATATTTGCATCACGATTAATAGAGTTTATATTAGTTTGAGGTTGGATCTGCTCTATGGTTGAGGCAATGATCATTCCTTTATCATCAACCATAATACCTTTAGCTTCATATATTTTATCTAGTTGTTTCAATTTATCTTCGAGATCATCAAATCGAATATCCGCCATAATAACGCGATCTTTATAGGAATAAGTCACACCAATCATTGGTACCTGCGTGCTTTTGGTAAAAAACAAATCACTAAATGATTGACCCGTTTTTTTCTTTGCTTGCTTATACCAAGGGCGTACCGTCGGATCATATTTTTCTTTAATTCCCACACCATTAGGGAAAGATTCTGATGGGCGTGAGGTGAAAGATCTACCATCATCAAATCCAACAACAACCTTATCGACCCCGCCCATTTTAGCGGCATAGTGCATCAACGTTTCGTTTGGAACGGTATAAGGTGAACTCATGAACTCTTGTGCGACTGAGTTCACGGTGTCGATTGTTCTTTGAACTGTATTTTCAATATCTTCTATTTCAATAGAAAGAGATTGGTCGATTTCGTTATATATTTTGTTATTTACCTGCTGTGTTGCTAAGTCAAGCGAATACCAGTTGGTAACCACTAAGGCACTAGAACTGACGACAGCCGCCATCAAAATCAGCTTTCCTTTAAACCCTAAAGATAATCCTGAATTCATAAAACTCATAATTAATAACAACCTTTTATATTTATTTAAATCTATTGAAATAGGAGCTTTAGCAGTAATCGCTTAGTGAGAGTCATACGTCACAAAAGGTATTTTATAGTTACAATGAGTTACTGCATTAATATTTTAAGTATTGTATTACAAACAATTCATTTATTTTGTGAGAAAGACGATCATATGGTTAGTTAGCAATTTATTATTTTTATTTATGTCTCAGTTTCTTTATTGAAAATTTACCAATATTTCTATATTCA